>JAFSZR010000018.1 GCA_017459135.1 Lachnospiraceae bacterium
ATATAAATATGGAGTTAAGTATAATGTTAAGAACAACAACTCCGGTACTTATAAGCGCACTTCTGTTTACATGATTTGTTACCCTCATAACAACAAGGTAACTCTCGGATATACCTGTCAGGAAATAAGACCATGCCGCAATCCTAAGGTATGATGCACCGATTGCAATAAGTGTCTTGTCACTTGCAAATATGTGCATCAAATGCTCAGGAATAAGAAGGCATCCCGCCGCAGTTATAAGAGAAAAAATTCCGACAATCCTGACCATTATCGCAAATACTTTATTTATGGAATCATTGTCCTTTTTCCCGTAATACTGCGCACCAAGGATGGCTCCCGCAGCAGTCGCTGCACCCAGAATCATGTTCTGAACAAACTGAATCTGGGTTGCAAGTGATACCGCCGCCATTTGGTCTTGTTCTATTCTTCCCAGCATTATCGCATCTGCTGCAGCAACTGCCGCCAGCATCAGACTTTGAAAAGCTATGGGAAGTGTCAATCTTATGAGTTTGTTATAAAATTCTTTATCGCTAAATAGTTTTTCCATTATGAAAGCTGTTCTGCCATTCTGTATACTCTGGTTGCATTCTGCTGAATCTGCTTCCTTGAAATTGAGCCGTCAGCAAGTCCTTTCATTATACCATCAAAATCCTTCTGGCAACCGGGCATAAACAAATCTCCGCCTGCTTTTACAACTTCTGCTGCAAGAGCTCCTCTGTATTTATTCTCGTTGGAAGCTGAAAGCATGTCAACAACCCAGTCAGTCATTACTATACCTTCGTATCCATACTCGCTTCTCAAAATATCCTCAATAAGTCCTCTGTGCTCAGAAGTATGCTGGCCGTTTAAGAGGTTATAGGATGTCATAACAGCCTTGGGCTGTGACTTTCTTACGCAGATACCAAATCCCTTAAGATAGATTTCTCGCATAGCTCTCTCTGATACATGGCTGTTGCTGTTATATCTGTTTGTCTCTGCATTGTTTGCAGCATAGTGCTTAATAGTTGTTCCGCATCCCTTATGGCTTTGTACGCCCTCTGTAATAGCAGCCGCAAACATTCCTGCAACAAGAGGATCTTCTGAATAGTACTCAAAGTTTCTTCCGCAAAGAATACTTCTATGAATATTAAGGGCGGGAGCAAGCCAAAGCTGAACGTGGAATCTCTCCATTTCCTTTCCTACCATATCACCGTAGCATTTTGCAAGATCATAGTTGTAGCTCTGAGCAATCGCTGTTCCAATCGGAATAGCTGTTGCATACTGCTCTTTTATAACCGTTCCTTCCTTAGGCGCAGCTTTTTTTGCCATCTCTGCAGCTGCAGCCTTTTCTTCATCATCCATAAGCTCAAACATACTCTCAAGATTTGAGCCTATACCGTGAACACCGTTTTCGTCTTCATAGTATTCTTTGTTAAGACGAAGACCTGCAGGGCCATCAGCCATAACCATACTCTTTATACCCTTATCCTTATAAAGGGTTGTTGTCTCTCCTGCTGCACCTGCAACAGCAAATGATGCATTACCTATTACTTCCATTCCTGTCTTTTTGGGATCAAAAGCACCTGTGTTAATAAATGCGAGTTCTTCATCAGAAAGTGCTGCGATGATATCATCTACAGGATAGTCCGCATCATATTTTACTGAAACAGTCTCAAAATCAGATGCTGAAAGCTCAATCTTTGCAAGTCCGTCAATAGTGATTTCATTCTTATTTGTGGGAACAAAATCCTTAAATCCAGGAGTTCCAAGACAGTTCCTTGCCTTAAGTGTAGTAACCGTATCTGCAAGAACTATGGCTGCCACACCCTTAACATTTCTTGAACTGTTGCCTGCGCAAACTACATAGTTTCCTTTATCAAGAATATAACTTGCGGTTTCCTCGTCATAGGATGCGAGGTCTGAAAGCTTGAAGGAGGCACTTACAACTTCACTCTCACCTGCTTTAAGTTCTTTTGTCTTTACAAAAGCTGCCAGATCCTTAAGAGGCTTATCCAGTTTTCCCAAAGGACATGCCACGTATACCTGAACTACTTCTTTGCCGCTTACCTTGCCTGTATTTGTTACCTTAACGTTAACTGTTATTTCATCCTTATTATTTGTTGCCCCCGTGGGTTCTACGTCAAATTCTGTGTAGGATTTGCCAAAGCCGAATTCAAATATAGGCTTCACATTCATTGTGTCAAAGTATCTGTAGCCAACGTAGATTCCCTCTTTGTAATTGACATCATCCTTATCGCCAAAATCACCGATTGTGCTGTAGTCTTCCCATTTTGCCCAGGTTGTTGCAAGCTTTCCGGAAGGATTTACTTTGCCGAGTACTATATCCGTAAGAACATTGCCGGTAACTACTCCGAGCTGTGAAAGAAGAAGAATATTTTTAACATCAAGTACCGGTGTAAGGTCAACGGGACCACCAACGTTTAATACAAGTAAGAACTTATCAAACTTCTTATTAAGAGCATTTATATCTCTTGCCTCAGAATCCGTAAGAAGTACATCTCCCTTTTCGGGCTTTCTGTCGTTACCTTCTCCTGAATTTCTGGCAAGTACATAGATGCAGACATCACCGTCGCCGTCAAGAGGAAGATCATGCTCAGGTTCAGGCTGAACCATGCCCATTCCGTACATCAGAGCATTAACGCCCAGTGCAGCAGCTTCTTCCTTTAAGTTCTTTACAAACTTCTTGTGATTTTCTACCAGAACTTCATCAAAGGCATCAAGCCATTTTTCTGTAGTAATTGTAAATCCGGCATCCTTAAGACCCTGTTCTACATTTACTGAAAATCTGCTGTTAACTTCACCTGAACCTGTTCCGCCCTTTATTGTATGGCGGATACCGTTACCAAAAGCAGCTACTTTGCAAGGTGCAGTAAGCGGAAATGTGTCATCCTTTTTAAGAAAAAGTGTGCACTCCGCTGCAGTCTTTTTTACCAGTTCCAAATGTTCCTGTTCGTATTTTTCCATTTTAAAACCTCTCCAATACATTTTGTTTTTTTGTTTTTCATAGTAAGAATATCCCCATATTCCTACTTATATCGTGATTGAAATTAGCATAACATTTTTATAAAATATTTATATATGATATCGAATAAATATATATTTTTTTGG
>JAFSZR010000244.1 GCA_017459135.1 Lachnospiraceae bacterium
ATGAATTTAGCTTTTTTCTGCTGCTTTCTGTATCGTTTTAAAATATCGGGAGCCAGATGTCTTCCCACGATTACAAAAACATAATCATATTGTTTGGAATTGTTAATCATATATTTTATCTGTCGTTTACGGGATTTTTGTTCGAGATATTTTCCTCTGACAAGAGCATTAAAAAGCTTTTCGAATACGTTATATTTGCCTATCGGAGTGAACATTGTTACATCATATCCGAGTTTTTCTATTTCGTTTTTGATTTTTTGATCGTAATTATAAAATCCCAAGGAAACAAACATTACGGATTGCATGGCAAACTCCTTGATACTTTTTATTTTTAGCATTATAATTCAATATATTGACAATAGCAAAAAAAACAATCAATGTCAATAAAACCGCCTATCGACTTATTATTCCGATTATGATAATATGGTAGTGGTTTTTATTCGGATAAAACAGACGCTTTCTCCGGAATTAATTAAGAAAGTATAGAGAGAAAAACTATGGAAATAAAAAAATATAATTTTCAAATACACGGTGATGACAGAGGCCAGCTTGTCGCTCTTGAGGAAATGAAAGATATTCCGTTTGAAATAAAAAGGGTTTATTACATGTATGATACTCTTGAGGGCGTAAGAAGAGGCTTTCATGCACATAAGTGTCTGGAACAGATTTTGATCTGTATACACGGTTCATGCAAGATACTTATGGATGATGGAAATGAAAAGGTTGAAGTGCCGCTTGATAAGCCTTATGAAGGACTTTATATATCAAATGCAATATGGAGAGAGATGTTTGATTTCTCGCCTGATGCGGTACTTATGGTGCTTGCCTCAGAGTATTACGATGAGTCGGATTATATAAGAAATTATGATGAGTTTTTGAAGTATATAGGTAAGAAATAGTTGTTTTATAGATAATAAAATCGGGAGATTGATTATGATGAACGTTCCTTTTGTATCATTTAACGTAATGCACAAAGAAATAGAGGAAAAGATGCTTGATGCGTTCAAGCGTGTATATGAGAATAATTGGTTTATACAGGGTAAAGAGTGTGAGGAGTTTGAAAAGGAATTCGCGGAGTACTGCGGTGCGTCGTATTGTGTGGGCTGCGGCAACGGTCTGGATGCTCTTTATCTTTTGCTTCGTGCTTACGGAATAGGTGAGGGCGATGAAGTTATAGTGCCTTCAAATACATATATAGCAACGGCTTTGGCTGTGTCTTATACCGGAGCAAAGCCTGTTTTCGTTGAGCCTTTTATAGAAACATTTAATATAAATCCTTCTCTGATTGAGCAGGCTGTGAATGATAAGACAAAGGCGATAATGGCAGTGCATCTTTACGGACAGCCGGCACGCATGGATGAGATTAAGGCTATAGCAAAGAAGTATGATTTAAAGGTTATAGAGGATTCGGCGCAGGCACACGGTGCATTATATAAGGGAACAAAAACGGGAAATCTCGGTGATGCGGCAGGCTTCAGTTTTTATCCGGGAAAGAATCTCGGTGCACTCGGTGACGGCGGTGCAATAGTGACAAATGATAAAGAACTTGCCGATAAGTGCAGGGCAATCGGTAATTACGGCTCCGACTATAAATACCATCATATATACAAGGGAAATAATTCCAGACTTGATGAGGTTCAGGCGGCTTTGCTTCGCATTAAGCTTAAAGAGCTTGATAAATGGAATAAGAGAAGAAATGAAATTGCGAAAAAGTATATAGAAGGCATTCATAACGAACAGGTTATTTTGCCTGTTACGGAACCTGACATGACTCATGTTTATCATATATTCGGAATCAGATGCGACAGACGTGACGAGTTGGAAAAGCATCTTAACGAGAACGGAATCGGAACAAATAAGCATTATCCTATTCCTATTCATTTGCAGGGGGCTTACAGCGAGCTGGGAATTCCCGAAGGAACCTTGCCTATAGCAGAAAAGATTTCCGTAACAGAACTCAGTATTCCGATGTATTATGGCATGACGGAGGAAGAAATAGATTATGTCATTGAAAAAATTAACGCGTTTTAAGGATATACCGGTTGAGGCGAAAGCCTCAACCGCATATGCATTATGCAGTGTTTTGCAAAACTGTCTTGCATTTATAACATTACCTATATTTGCAAGACTTCTTACAACTGAAGAATTCGGTGATTATACCATATATGCATCGTGGATGGCCGTACTGGTGATTTTTGTTACATTGAATCTTCCGTACGGATCGTTTTCGACCGCGATGGTGAAGTTTGAAGATGAGAGAGATAAATATATTGCTTCTGTTGAAACAATATGTATCGTTCTTGCTTCAATTTTTTTGTTGATTTATTTTCCGTTCAGAGGGCTTTGGAACAGGCTCTTTGAGCTTCCGACATACCTTGTTCTTATAATGTTTATGGAAATGCTCGGAAATGCCGGAATTCTTTTCTGGAGCGGAAAGAAGATGTTTGAATATAAGTATAAGGGCGTGGTCTGGGTAACTCTTCTTGTTTCCGTTGTATCTCCCGTACTTGCTTATATTATGGTTATTAATTCCGACGAAAGAGGCTATGCGAGAATCGTGGGCTATGCGGTTGTTAAAATAGTTGTCGGCGGAATAATTTATATTGCAAATCTTGTTAAAGGAAAAAACTTATTCAGAAAAGATTTCTGGGTATATGCCTTAAGCTTTAATCTTCCGCTTGTATTTTATTATCTGTCCCAGGTTATATTTAATCAAAGTGACAGAATAATGATAAGTCATTATATAGATAAGTCGGCGGCAGGAATGTACGGAGCCGCTTATACGCTTGCTATAGTTTTGAATTTCGTGCTTACGGCAATTAATAATTCATATGTGCCATGGTTTTTTGGTAAGCTCAAAGAAAAAAAGCAAAAGGACAATCAATCGATTTCCTGTATGGTCGCAACACTTATGGCAATACTTTTGTCGGGTGTGATTTGGCTTGCTCCTGAGATTATTTCCATTATGGCGGGAAAGAAATTCCTTCCGGCGGTCGGGGTTGTTCCGCCCGTTGCGATGAGTCTTCTTTTGCTTTTCTATGCACAGCTTTTTATAAATGTTGAATTCTTTTATGAGAAGAAGGGGCTTTTGGTTATAGCTTCGATTTTCTCGGCGGGTATAAATATAGGTTTAAATGCAATATTTATACCGTTGTGCGGATACGTGGCCGCAGGTTACACAACACTCTTCAGCTATCTGGTGTTCGCGATTGCAAACTATTATGCAATGAAAAAGGTTCTTAAAGAAAAAGAAGTTGAAAATAATGCTTATAATATAAAATTCCTTATTTTGATTTTTGTTGTATTCTGTATTACTTCGTTTATAGCGGGACTGCTTTATGATTATTATATTATAAGATACTTGGTAATCGCGGTTGTAATGATACTTATGATAGCCAACTATAAGAAAATACTTAAATATGTAAATGTTATAAGAAATATGTAAAACAGGGCAGGGATTATTATGAGATTAAGAAAACTTGAAATAAAAGATGCACCTCTTATGCTTGAATGGATGCATGATGAAAATGTAACCGAGTTTATGGGTGCTGATTTTGCATCAAAGAAAATAGAAGACTGTGAAACTTTTATATCAGCAAGTGAGGCTGATGATAAAAATGTCCATTTGGCAATAGCCGATGAAAATGATGAATATATGGGAACCGTAAGTTTAAAACATGTTGATAATACATATAAAACCGCCGAATTTGCTATTTCCACAAGAAGAGCGTCCATGGGAAAAGGCTATGCGGCCAAGGCTATGAAAGAAATATTGGAATACGGAATTAATACCTTAAAGCTTGATAAGATTTATTGGTGTGTATCAACGGACAACAAACGAGCTGTAAGGTTTTACGATAAGAATCTTTATAAAAGAACCGAAAAAATACCGGAACATATTTTGAAATATTATGCTCCGGAACAATTAAAAAAATTCATATGGTATTGTTTTGAATAATACTAAATCGCAACTAAAATCGCTCCGATTATAACAAGTATTATTCCGATGATTTTCTGTAACGATATCTTTTCTTTTAAGACGGCGCGGGCTATGAATATTGTCCACACATAGGTAAATGCCGTAAAAGGAAGTGCCACCGAATAATCTATATATCTTAATATATAAATGTTTATAACCGCACCTGCCAGATAAACCAATGTTCCGATATAAAAGAATTTATCAACGATTACATAAAGGAACTTTTCATGTCCTGTTGCCTTCTTTAAGAACAATGAACCGATTGAACCGCAAAGTGTCATAACAAGCATCAAAACATAATAAATCATTCTATGTCACCTCCTGCTATGAGGATTACACCCAGAATAATTATAAATACGCCTGCAATTTTATAATTGGTTATATGTTCGTCAAGATAGTATGCCGCAAGAAGTATACTTAGTACATAATTAAAACTAAGCATCGGTTGAAGTATCGAAAGCTTTCCGAAACGATAGGCAACTATCATAAGGAGTGCACCTATTCCGTAAAGTACAAATCCTATCAATATAAACAAAAATCCTCTTGTTGTTGCCATCTTCCATTCCAGCTGTCCTATACAGACAAATATGGATGAAAGCAGCATGAGAACTATTCCTTTTCTGTTTTTCTTAAATGATTCTATCATATGTAACCTCTTCACAAAAATATAATATCATCCGAATAAGATGATATTATATAATTTGTGCTATTATAACAGCTCAAGTATGGTATTGACAAGCAAATCATTTTGCTTTGGTTTCATAAAGCAAAATCTTATGTATTTATTATCCAATCCGCGGAAGTTTGAACAATTTCTTATAATTATTCCCTTTGTACGACAATGCTCCTCTATGTCCTGAGCACTTACGTCATCTTTTAACAACTTAACAAGCATATAATTTGCGCAAGGCTTAAACAATTTTACGTTTTTGTTTGTTGCCATAGCCGAATATATAAGGTTTCTTTCGGTATGAATCTGTGAACGTGATTCCTCGATATATTTTTTGTCCTTAAACATAGCCGTGCAGGCTGCCGCTGTAAGCGTTGATATCGTGTTTGGGGCAGCGGTTACCGAAATCATCTCAAGGTGAGATGTATTGCTTGTAACCGAATAAGCAAATCTGAGTCCCGGTATGGCAAAAAACTTGGATACGCTTCTTAATACCGCAATATTATCATAATCCTTTACAAGAGGAATACTTGTAAGCTCTTTATAATCCTCCGTAAATTCTATGTACATTTCATCAATGATAAGGAATATCTCAAGCTCATTACACACCTCGGCGATAAGCTCCATATCCATACGGCTTATAACCTGAGAAGTAGGATTGTTTGGATTTCCTATAATAACCACATCATATGAAGAATCAAGCTTGGAAACAAAATCCTTGGCATCGAGTATGTAGTCTTTTTCCTCATCAAGATTATAATAATCGATTTCACAGCCATATATCGAAAGAACATTTTCGTATTCCATAGCTGACGGAACAAGCAAAAGTGCTTTCCGAGGGATTATCAATGAAGAATACTGTCTTAACATATCCGAAAGTCCGTTTCCGAGCACAATGTGATCTGTTTCGCAGCCTGCATATGTCGATACTGCTTTCTTAAGATCGTCATAGTAATCAGACGGATAACGTATGATGCTTCCTAAATTTTCCTTAAGAGATTTAGTGACCGATTCGGGAATTCCCATCGGATTTAAGTTGGAATTGTATAAAACAGTATCCAGTTGTTCTATACGAAGCGGTGCCTTAGCCATAAGTTGACCCTCCCATGTATAAAATATATTTGTATTAATATTGTTTTTTTGTTATAATGTAATTTGTGATAATAGCAAAGTGGGTAATTGTGTAAAAAATTATTTTGCAAAAATTTATTCTCATTATACTCACATTACATAATAATATCAAGAATAAAAGTTGGAGAAACAAATGAAAGCTGTTGTTGAGCATTACGCTAAAGGTGAATTTCAAATTGACAGACCGGAGATTGAAATCTCTGAGGAGTTTTTAAAACTTAATATAGAATCGGGTACGGTATATGAAGGGTCATTTAAGGTTAAGAGCAAAAATGACCATATCATAAAGGCTATGGTTTATGACAGCCGTTATACACTTAGATTTAACAATCATACCTTTATAAGCAGAAACTTTGATGTTGAGTACTCATTCGACGCAACCTGTCTTGAAGCCGGCAAGAATTATAAGGGTCATATCAGCATAATTTCCGACGGCGGTGAGTTTAAGATACCGTATGATATAGATGTCGTTCCTCCGTTTGTAAAGTACGGGGACGAAAAAATTGATGATTTGTTTAAGTTTGCGAGTCTTGCCGAGAGTAATTGGAGCGAGGCTGCAAAGATTTTTGTGCGTGATGATTTCAAAAGAACCTTTATCGATAAGGATCCTATCGTAAAGCAGATATATTTAAGTCTTATGGACAGTTTGTCCACCAATCTTGCATTGGAGGAATTCCTTGTATATGTGCATAAGAAACGTGCACTTACACTTTCTGTTTCAAAAGCCAAGATAAATGTCGAGATGCCGACCGAGCTCTCGAGAATTTCCATAAACATAAGTAAAAATACATGGGGCTTTACCAATTCTACGGTTCGCTCGATGGATGATTTTCTTGTGCCTTCAAAGAAGAATATCACGAGCGATGATTTCTACGGAAACTTATTTGCGCTCGATGTTCTTATCTCTCCTGAAAATGTACCTGAGGGTGTAACTTCGGGAAAAATAGTCATTGAAAATATTTATCAAAAGATAGAAGTAAGTATTAATCTTATTAAGCCGCAGAGCAAAAATGTTGTATCGCCGAGAGCCGGCAATAAGAATAATATGGTAAATAACAATAAAATAAGGCTTGTTAAGACTTATCTTAATTATCGTATGGACAGGCTTTCTCTTAAAGATTATGTGTCCAATACTTTGTTTGCGTTTGAAAACCTTGCAAGATACGTGCCGGAAGAGGATATGTACAGACTCGGTATAATGCATATGAATATTATGCAGGACGAGCTTACCAAGGTTGAACAGGAATTTTTGCGTATTGAAGCCGATGTTGATAATACGCTTATGAACAATATGCAAAAGTGTTACTATGCTTATCTTAAGGCGCTCGTGCTTAAGGATGAGGAAACCATAAATCATGCACGTAACACCATAAGAAGAAACTTCAGAACCGAGAAGGAGAAGATTTTCTATTTCTGGCTTCTTCTTTTCATGGACGATACTTATACTGAAGATCAGAACTCTCTTTATAAAGAGATAACAGCTCTTTATGAAGCAGGATATAACAGCCCGATTATGTATCTTGAGCTTTGCGAGATATTTAATAACAATCCTCTTTTGTTTAAGAAGATTACTCCGCTTGAGACCACTACCATAAGATGGGGCTTAAGACATAAGTTTATCTCGGATGAGGTTGTTGATGAGTTTATCCGTTTGGCGGCAACCTTTAAGGAGTTTAATACCAAGATATTTAATATCATGGAAGCAATATACGAAAAAACAGGCAGCGAAGAAGTATTAAAGAGTATTTGCTCGATGCTTATCAGTGCCGGAAAGCTTGATCATAAGTATCACAAGTATTACAGAGATGCGGTTGAGAAGAATCTTAAGTTTATCGGTCTTAACGAGTGCTTCATAAAGAGTATGAACTTCTCAAGATACGACCTAATTCCGACCTCGGTACTTATGTATCTTAATTATAAGAATACTTTGAATGAAACAGAGCTTGCATACCTTTATGCAAATGTTATATATAACAAGTCTCAGCACATGAAGGTTTACCATGAGTATTGTACAACCATGGAAGACTTCATGGAAAATATGATTATAAAGGGCAGGGTAAGTGATGATCTTACGGTTATCTACGATGAGTTCCTGGAGCCTGAAAGCGTAAGTCCTTTATATGCGGGCAAGCTTATAAATATTATATTCCGCCGTAAACTTGTTTGTTATAACAAGGGTATAAGAGCGGTAATCGTTACACATCAGGAGATAGAAGAGGTTCAGCGTGTGCCTATCGTTAACGGCGAGGCTTACGTGGAAATCCTTTCAAATACCGCATCCATCGTATTTGAAGATGGAGAGGGCAATGTATATGCGGGTTCGGTTCCGTACAGACTTGAGAAGATAGTTGACGAGAAGGCATATATGCATATCTGTCACGAATACAGTCCGAGAGATTACAGAGTTCTCTTGGATAACTATCAGTCGCTTGGAGACTTTACTTACAAGAGAGCTATCGAGGTAAATGCAGCAAGAGATATCGTTAATTGCGATAAGATATCTTACGATTACAAGCAGCAGGCATTGCTTAATATAATCGAATACTACCATGAAAATCTTGATGCAGAGGTTCTTAAGAAATATCTTGAAAAGCTTGATATCGAATATTTGAATCATTCAAATGCAAGAAGTATCATCATGTATATGATTGATATGAACATGTTTGATAAGGCATTCCAGGCGGTTAAGCTTTACGGCTTTGACGAGATTGCATCGGATGAGCTTTACAGACTTGCCGATTACGGTGTTGAGGATTCAAACGGATTCCTTAACGAAGACCTTATGTCTATTTGTATTCAGCTTTACAAGACCGGTAAGGTTAACAGCAGAATACTTATTTATATAATCAATAACTTCAAGGGTGACATCGAAGAACTTGCGACCTTGTTCAAGATGGCAAGAGATAAGATAAGAGATGTTTCGCTGCTTGTTGAAAATACTTTAGCACAAATGATGTTTGCTAAGGGAAGTGTCGAAAATATTTATGATATATTTACGGCATACTACAGCGGAAGAAACAGAGGCCTTGTGGTTAAGGCGTTCCTTAGATATACCGCACAGAATTATCTTATAAAGGACGCACAGGTTCCGGGCAATATATTTGACTGCCTTTACAAAGAAATATTAAAAGGAAATATAGATGACGAGATATCCAAGATGGCACTCATCGCACACTTAAGTAAGATTGACAAGTTTACTCTTGAACAGCGTGAGTGGATAAGTGATACGGTAGGTAAGTTTATGGACGGCGGAAAGATACTTCCGTTCTACAAGAGCTTCAGAAGCTTTATAAAACTTCCTCAGGATGTATTTCTTAAGACTTATCTTATATATAAAACCGATGTCGGTAAACAGGTTGAGGTTAAATATGCATTTGATACCGGTACAAGACAGTCCTTAAGCTTTAAGAAGGAAAGACTGGACGAAATGATACCGGGTATGTATGTAAAAGAATTCGTGGTATTCCACGGTGAGAGACTTGTCTACAAGATAGCGGAAGATAAGGATAACAAGGCTTATGTTGTAGAGAGTGAGACTTTGAAGACCAAGTCATTTAACCGCAAGGACAGAAGCCGTTTCGAGATTATCAACAGCATGCTTGTTAATCAGGAAATGAGAGAAGACAACGAGCTTCTTGAAACATTGGATGTTTACTTCAATACCGTACATCTCTTTGAAGAGAATTTGAATATTCTGTAAGATACTAAGGAGGCTGCCATGGCAGAAGCGTATTACATAGGAATGGATTTGTGTCCGGAATCCACGCAGATAAGCTTTTACAATGATATAAAGCGTGAACCGGAAACGGTAAACCAATTAAATAATAAAGAGACTTATATGATGCCGAATATCCTTTTCTTCAGCGAAAAGACAGGTGACTGGTATGTGGGCTCGGAAGCTTCCGAAGCAAGATTTAAAGAAGAAGGAAAGATTTTAGATGAGCTTTATAACAATGCCAAGAGTGAGGAAATTCTTGAAATAGGCGATAAGAAATACAGTCACAGACAACTCTTTCTTATGATGCTCAAGATGCATATCGATTCTTTTTTATATCGATATGAAGGAGCGGTTGTTAAAAAGCTTGTCATAACAATACCTGAGTATAACAAGGATTTATTCAGGGTACTCGGTTCGCTTTACAAAGAGCTTGGAATCGATAAAAGCTGCATAAGCATAACCAGTCACCTTGACAGCGGACTTTATTATATATTTAATCAAAGCCCTGATCTTTGGGTTAACAGCGTAGCACTTTTTGATTACAATACCGAGGGTCTTCAGTATTACAGGATAGATATATCAAGAGGCAGAAATCCGGAGATTATCCAGGTTTCTCACGAAGATTATACAAAGCAGTTTAATATGTCGCTCTTTACGGGTGATAATATCCTTATGGATGTTACGTTTGCGAAGATTGTCGAGCATGAAATGAAGAAGACATACATTTCATCGGTCTTCCTTACGGGACTCGGTTTCTCCGAGAAATGGATGAACAAGTCACGCAATATTCTTTGTCAGGGTCGAAGAGTTTTTGCGGGACAGAACATTTATACAAAGGGAGCCTGCTATAAGGCTGTCGGCGGAGAGTACGAGGATTTCTATAAAAAGTACTTTGTTGAAACAGAGGAAAATGTTTTATTTGATATAGGTATTTCGAGCGGTGACGAGGAGGATGAGTTTATTCCTATCGCACTCGGAGGAAGCCAGTGGTATAACATCAAGGGTAAGATAAATATTATTCTTGACGATACCGATATAGTTACCATTATTTACAAAAGCAGAGTTACGGATCAGGAGGTCAGGGAAAGTGTTAAGCTTCATGGCATTCCGAAGAGGCCGAACAAGACTTCGAAGTTTTCGGTTGAAGTTGAGTTTGAATCGCCGAATAAGGGAGCCGTTATTATTAAGGATTTGGGCTTCGGTAAGCTTTTCCCTACTACGAACAAGATTTATCGTAAGGAGTTTGAAGTATAATGTCAAAGATATTATTGTGTACAACTAAAGAAGCGTCACATCCTTTTATCTTTCTTAATACAAAGGTTGAGATAAATACATATGAAGAGCTTTGCTTTTATATTTACAACAATACTGTTCTTATAAGTAAGTCTTCAATCTCGGAAAAGTTATTTGACTGGATAAGGGATGAGCTTGGAATGGCTCAGCTTGCTTCAAAGCTTGTGGCATTGTCCAATAAGACAACCTATGTACAGGATCTTCTGGTTGAGATATTGAACGAGGGCGATTACTATGAGCCTGAGGAGATAACCACTTACATCGAGGCATGGCAGAAGTACCGTAAGCTTTCTCCGAACCAGAGAAAGAAACTTAAGGCTGACGGCTACCTCGGATACAGAAGATATATAAAGGCTGCGTCTATTTATGATGAGATTATCGAGGAAGCAAAAGACATAGAAGATAAAGTTTTCGTCGGTAATGTATATCATAACAGGGCAGTCGCCGCTGCAAATAATTTAAATATAGAAGAAGCAAAAAGATATTTTTTGAAGGCTTATGAGTATAATCAAAATCAGGAGTCATTAAGAGGATACCTTATAGTTTTTGCTTCATCAAGTGACACTGCAGCACTTAAGCAGGAAATGAGAAAATATGATCTTGGCGAGGACGAGTTTGAAAATCTTATGATAGAAATAGGAGATTCAAATGAGGATGTTCGCGAAATGACAATTTATTCCATGCTTCAAAGAGCCATTTATAATCGTATGAATAAAGACATGATCGATTATGATAAGAGAATGGATATTATCTTGGGTCAATTAAAGGATGAGTTTAGAGAGCAGGCGATTTAATGGGTTTATTTGATAAGCTTAAGAATTATCTTAACGAAGAGCCTGATGAAGAATTTGATGAGGATTTAAATAAATCCGAAAAAGAAAAACAGGCAAGTAAAAAAGAAAGAAAAGAAAAAAGAAAATCGAGAAAAAAGGCCTCCGGTGATAATGAAGATATTAAAAATCTTCAAAAGGAGCTTAAAGCCATAAAGGCAACGAAAAAATCCGACAACGAAAAGGCTGTCGTGAAGGATGTTTGCGAGCAGCTTGTGGATGTTTCTTATCATATGGAGGATATGAAACAGGAGTACAAGGTTGTAACGGATTATCTTGTTGATATTCAAAAAATTGATGAGTTGCCGATTCAGATGGCAAATGATATTATAGATACCGCCAAAAGCATAGAGCTTATGGAAAAGGATAAACAAAAATATCTTGCTTCGGAAAACCTTTTAACCATAGAGCAGTATAACAGAATCTCAATGTATGAGGACGATGTTATAAAGACCGTCAAGGAATTAAATGAAATGGAAATGCGCGACGGACTTTTAAAAAGCGATATGGGTTATCTGGAAGGTGAGAAGGAAGATCTTGAATACTTAAGAGACGAATATGCCGATAGTATCACAAGGATACGTGGTATCATGATTGGCGTATTTTTAGTTTGCTTTATTGCCATGGGTGCACTTCTTATGTATGCCTTGGCTAAGCGCGAGAGTGTTACTGTTTACGCATTGGGCGTGGGAGCACTCCTTATGATTGCATTTGCCGCATCTTATGCCAAGTATCTGGATTACAGTGCTGACATAAAGGATATAGATGCAAAGCATAAAAAAGCCGTCTCGCTTTTAAATAAAGTGAAGGTTAAATATATAAATAACATAAATGCCATCGACTATCTGTATGAAAAATTCGAAGTCAACTCCTGCAAGGAGCTGGAATATCAATGGGAGCAGTACAACACCATGGTGAGTGATGCCCTTAAATATTCCAAGGCAAATAAAAATTTGCGTTATTTTAAAGAACAGCTTATAGTGAAGCTTAAAAAGATTGGCGTCAGGGATGCCGAGGTATGGACAAGACAGACCAATGCGCTTATTGACAGACGAGAGATGGTTGAGATAACTCACAGTCTCAATGTAAGAAGACAAAAATTAAGAGAAAAGCTTGCAACCTGTGAAGCGATTAAGAGTAATGCGACTACGGCACTTAAGGCTGCCATTGAGGAAAAGCCGGAGCTTAAGAGCTTTGTTGCCGAAATACTTGAATCATACAGGGTAAGTTTGGAAAACTGATATAAGGGAAAAATAATTAAAATTTATATATGCTAATCGGAGGATTATTTTATTATGGCTAAGGAACTTGAAAAGAATTACAACCCGTCTGAAATCGAAGAAAGAATATACAAAAACTGGGTTGACAAAAAGTATTTTCATGCGGAGGTTGACAGAAGTAAGAAACCTTTTACTATTGTGATGCCGCCGCCAAATATAACAGGACAACTTCATATGGGACATGCTCTTGACAATACCATGCAGGATATTCTGATAAGATTTAAGCGTATGCAGGGATATAATGCACTTTGGCAGCCCGGAACAGACCATGCGGCTATCGCAACCGAGGTTAAGGTTATCGAGTCATTAAAGGAACAGGGAATTGATAAGCATGACCTTGGAAGAGAAGGCTTCCTTGAGAAGGTTTGGGATTGGAGAAGAGAGTACGGCGGACGTATCGTAAACCAGCTTAAGAAGATGGGATCTTCTGCGGATTGGGACAGAGAACGTTTCACCATGGATGAAGGAAACAATAAGGCTGTTACGGAAGTATTCTGTAATCTTTATGAGAAAAACCTTATATACAAGGGTTCAAGAATAGTAAACTGGTGTCCTGTTTGTCAGACAACCATTTCAGATGCTGAGGTTATACATGAGGAACAGCAGGGTAACTTCTGGCATATAAACTATCCTGTAGTGGGTGAGGAAGGAAGATTTGTTGAGATAGCAACCACAAGACCTGAGACACTTCTCGGTGATACCGCTGTTGCCGTTAATCCTGAGGATGAAAGATATCAGGATATAATCGGAAAGATGCTTAAGCTTCCGCTTACCGACAGAGAGATTCCTGTAATTGCCGATGCCTATGTTGATAAGGAATTCGGAACTGGCTGCGTTAAGATTACGCCTGCTCACGACCCTAATGACTTTGAGGTTGGAAAGAGACATAATCTCGAAGAGATAAATATAATGAATGACGATGCCACAATTAATTCTATCGGCGGCAAGTATGCCGGCATGGACAGATATGAGGCAAGAAAGGCTATGGTAGCAGACCTTGAGGCACAGGGACTTCTTGTAAAGGTTGTTCCTCATACTCATATGGTAGGTACTCATGACAGATGTAAGACGACTGTCGAGCCGCTTGTTAAACCTCAGTGGTTCGTTGCCATGGAAAAGATGGCTAAGCCTGCAAAACAGGCTGTTGTTGACGGAAAGTTAAAGCTCATACCTGAGCGTATGGATAAGATTTATTATAACTGGCTTGATAATATAAGAGACTGGTGTATCTCAAGACAGCTCTGGTGGGGACACAGAATTCCGGCATGGTACTGTCAGGATTGCGGCGAGATAATCGTAAGCAGAGAAACACCTTGCGAATGTACAAAATGTAAGAGTAAGAATTTAAAACAGGATGAGGATACACTTGATACCTGGTTCTCATCGGCACTCTGGCCGTTTTCTACTTTGGGCTGGCCTGACAAGACGGAAGATTTGGATTACTTCTTCCCTACCGATGTACTTGTAACGGGTTATGACATAATCTTCTTCTGGGTTATCAGAATGGTATTTTCGGCTATCGAGCAAACCGGTAAATTACCGTTCCATACCGTACTCTTCCATGGTCTTGTAAGAGATGACCAGGGACGTAAGATGAGTAAGTCCTTAGGAAACGGAATAGACCCGCTTGAGGTTATCGAAAAGTACGGTGCCGATGCACTTCGTTTTACTCTCGTAACGGGAAATGCACCGGGTAACGACATGCGTTTTTACTGGGAGAGAGTTGAGGCAAGCCGTAACTTTGCAAATAAGATTTGGAATGCATCAAGATTTATAATGATGAATATCGAAAAGGCTGATATAAAGGATGTAAGCCTTGATAAGCTTACATTGGCAGACAGATGGATATTGTCAAAGATGAATTCGCTTGTTAAAGAAGTTACCGACAATATGGAGAAGTATGAGCTCGGTATAGCTGTATCAAAGCTTTATGACTTTATCTGGGAAGAGTTCTGTGACTGGTATATAGAGATGGTTAAGTCAAGACTCTGGGATGACGCGGATGAGACTAAGGCTGCGGCACTCTGGACTCTTAAGACTGTACTTATAAACTGTCTCAAGCTTCTTCACCCTTATATGCCGTTCGTAACCGAAGAAATATACGATACACTTACAGACGGAGATGATTCTTACGAAGAGTCAATCATGATTTCAACCTGGCCTGTATTTAAGGACGAATATGTATTTGCTGAGGATGAGGCAGCAGTTGACAAGATTAAGGAAGCTGTAAGAAGCATTAGAAATATTAGAAGTGAAATGAACGTTGCACCGAGCAAGAAGGCAACTGTTTATGTGGTATCCGCAAAGCAGGAAATAAGAGACATATTTGAAGCAAGCAAGAACTTCTTCGCAATGCTTTCGTATGCAAGCGACGTTATAGTACAGGCTGACAAGGCAGGTATAGCCGATGATGCGGTATCTGTGGTTATACATGATGCGGCACTTTATATGCCGTTTGCTGAGCTTGTTGATATAGAAAAAGAGCTTGAGCGTCTTAACAAGGAAAAGGCAAGACTTGAGGGTGAGATTAAGAGAGCATCCGGAATGCTTTCAAATCCTAAATTTGTCGATAAAGCTCCTGCCGCTAAGGTAGAAGAAGAAAAGGCTAAGCTTAAGAAATATACCGAAACCCTTGAGCAGGTAACGGAAAGAATAGCACAGCTTGGATAGTTAAGAAAAACGATATATGTATATATCGGTTAATGTTTTTGACACAGTGTTAAACGGAGAATCATATGGAAAGTGAAAAGTTATTAAAAAAGAAAATTGAACAATTACTTTTAATACCTACTGCAGCATCACTGCTTTTGGTAGGTATGTGTGTGGTTTTATTTCTGATTAATAATAAATGTGCGATTGTTGCCAGCATGGTGGTAGGTACCTTTATAATAATTGAGGTTATTATCCTTTTGCTGTCAAAGTCGTTTCTTTCGCCTATGCTGTTTAATTTCTCCATGCAGCACAGTCAGGTTCAGAAACAGCTTTTGGATGAATTTGCCGTACCTTATGCGATAATTGATACCGATGGTAAAGTCCTTTGGGGAAATGCGCCGTTTATCGAAGCATTTGGCGAGGGAATCAAAAAGCGTGTTAAAAGAAATATCGAAGCATTTTTCCCTGAGGTTACGGAAGATTTATTAACCTCCGAAGAAGATGTAAGCATCGATGTTTCATACAATGATATTGAGTACTCGGCGCTTATTAAGAAGATAAGCAATGAAGACGGAACGGTTATAGCATTTTATCTCTTTGATGTAACCGAGTTAAACAGATACAAGCGTGAAAACCTTGAACAGAAGCTTGTTTCGGGACTTATATATATCGATAACTATGACGAGGTTATGGACAATACCGAAGAAGTAAGACATTCTTTGGTAGAGGCCCTTGTCGACAGAAGAATAAGTATGTACCTTGGTACGATTGATGCGATAGGAAAGAAGATTGAAAAGGATAAATATTTCTTCGTATTCAGACAGAAATTCTTGCCGCAGCTTAAGGAAACCAAGTTTGCGATATTAAATGAAATTAAGAGTTTAAATGTCGGAAATGAAATTCCGATTACATTGAGTATAGGTATCGGTGCCGATACGGACAGCTTCAGTGAAGCCTACGAATACAGCAGAACCGCTATAGGTATGGCTCTTGCACGAGGCGGAGACCAGGTTGTTGTAAAATACGGCGATAAGATCACTTATTTTGGCGGAAACAGTGCAGGTACCGAAAAGAGTACAAGAGTTAAGGCAAGAGTTAAGGCACAGGCATTTAAAGAACTTCTTGCCAATAAAGATAATGTAATGATTATGGGACACAAGAGACCGGATGCGGATTCGTTCGGTTCGGCTGTCGGTGTATATCG
This sequence comes from Lachnospiraceae bacterium, assembly GCA_017459135.1. Lineage (GTDB taxonomy): Bacteria > Bacillota > Clostridia > Lachnospirales > Lachnospiraceae > Coprococcus_C. The sequence continues at coordinate 16,758 of JAFSZR010000244.1, forward strand.
TCTAGTTAAAACATTGGGTAAAAACGCCCATATAGTTTTAAATGAAGAGACATCCGCCATTAAGCCTATGGTAAGCGGATTTAAGGGTAACAGCGTTTACGGCGATGATATGATTATAAGCAGCGAGCAGGCTATTAACAGCGTAAATGATGATACTCTCATAGTAGTGGTTGATGTAAACAGACCGAGCATGACAGAATGCGAGGAGCTTTTAACGCTTGCCAAGAGTGTCGTTGTTTTCGACCATCACAGACAGGCTAACGAGAAGATAGAAAATGCTACTCTTTCATATATTGAGCCATATGCTTCATCTGCTTGTGAGATGATTTCGGAGATGCTTCAATATATCGAAGAGAAGGTTAAGATAAGACCTGTTGAGGCGGATGCCATGTATTCGGGTATCGTAATAGATACCGATAACTTCCTTACGAAGACGGGTGTCAGAACCTTTGAGGCAGCGGCATATTTAAGAAGATGCGGCGCCGATGTAACGAGAGTTAGAAAGATGTTCAGAGAGGACATAAGTGTCCATAAGCATCTTGCCGAAGGCGTAAATAATGCGGAAATATATAAGAAACAATTTGCCATTTCAAGTGTAAAACCTGACGGAATAGAGGCACCGACGGTTGTGGCTGCTAAAATTGCCAATGACCTTTTAAACGTTGACGGAGTCAGAGCATCATTTGTTGTTACAAGTCAGGGAAATACGGCATATATAAGTGCACGTTCGGTGGACGACATGAATGTTCAGGTGGCTATGGAAAAGCTTGGCGGAGGCGGTCATGCAAATGTTGCCGGTGCACAGCTTGAAGGTGAGTCGATTGAATCGGCTGTTGTAAAGATTAAAGAGCTTCTTGATGAAATGTATAAGGAAGGGGATATATAAGATGAAAGTTATATTACTTCAGGACGTAAAGAGTTTGGGAAAAAAAGATGAAATAGTTGAGGTTTCGGACGGATACGCAAGAAACTTCGTGCTTCCGAAAAAGGTCGGAGTCGAGGCTACACCGAAGAACCTTAATGAA
>JAFSZR010000245.1 GCA_017459135.1 Lachnospiraceae bacterium
AAACAGTAAGACAGCCAAGATCAATCTTTTTAACTTCACCGTTAGGATCAAGTATCCTTTCCAAAGCTTCAACCGGATTTTTCGATATGCCCAATCCCCTTGCAAAATCATTTCCCGAACCGGAAGGAATTACCGAAAGTGTTATTCTGTCAAAATTTTTTATGCCGTTTATCACTTCATTTATTGTACCGTCTCCACCGACTACAACCATATGAATATCGTCATCGTCTAATTCGGAAATCTTACCCGCAAGCATTTTGGCATGTTTCGGACTTTTTGTTCGAAATGCTTTGTATTTAATATCCGTTTTATTAAGTTCATCTCTTACACAAGCCCATGTCTTTTTTACTTTACCGCTCCCGCCGCTTATATTAACAATAAAATAATACATTCACATATCTCCGTTTTTATTAAAACAGCCACTTAATAAAATATTAAATGGCTGTTCGTAATTTTCAAATTATTAAACTATTCAACTACAGGAAGTGTTGCGAATGATGCTGCAAGTTCCTCATCGGTAGGAATATAATCATCCATCTTTCCGTCATGGAACTTCTCATAAGCAACAAGATCAAAATAACCTGTTCCGGTAAGACCGAATACGATAGTCTTTTCTTCTCCAGTTTCCTTACACTTAAGCGCCTCATCTATGGCAACTCTGATTGCATGTGAGCTTTCAGGTGCAGGAAGTATTCCTTCAATTCTCGCAAACTGTTCAGCAGCTTCAAATACCGCAGTCTGAGGTACCGAAACAGCCTCCATAAGTCCGTCATCGTAAAGCTGTGAAAGAGTGGAGCTCATACCATGGTAACGAAGACCGCCCGCATGGTTCGGTGCAGGTATAAAGTTGCTTCCGAGTGTGTACATCTTGGCAAGCGGACATACCATACCTGTGTCACAGAAGTCATAAGCATATTTTCCTCTTGTGAAGCTTGGGCATGATGCAGGTTCAACAGCAATTATACGATAGTCTGCACCCTTTGTAATCTTCTCACCCATGAAAGGTGCGATAAGACCTCCGAGGTTTGACCCACCGCCGGCACAACCGATTATAATATCAGGAGTTATACCGTATTTATCAAGTGCAGCCTTTGCCTCAAGACCGATTACCGACTGATGAAGCAATACCTGATTTAAAACGCTTCCGAGTACATATCTGTAACCTTCGGTTGTGGTTGCAACCTCAACAGCTTCCGAAATAGCGCATCCAAGGCTTCCTGTTGTTCCCGGATGAGCTGCAAGTATCTTCTTTCCCACTTCGGTTTCCATTGAAGGTGAAGGAGTAACGGAAGCACCGTAAGTTCTCATAACCTCACGTCTGAAAGGCTTCTGTTCGTAAGAAACCTTAACCATGAATACCTTACAGTCAAGTCCGAAATATGCACAGGCCATAGAAAGAGCTGTTCCCCACTGACCTGCACCGGTCTCGGTGGTGACACCCTTTAAGCCCTGCTTCTTTGCATAATAAGCCTGAGCAATGGCTGAATTTAACTTATGGCTGCCGCTGGTGTTATTTCCTTCAAATTTGTAATATATCTTTGCAGGTGTCTGAAGCTTCTACTCTAAGCAGTATGCACGTACTCAAGGTGAAGGTCTGTACATCTTGTAAAATTTTCTGATCTCATCGGGTATCTCGATAAAGGGAGTTGTATCATCTAACTCCTGCTGTACGAGTTCAGCACAGAAAACCTGACCAAGCTCTTCTGCAGTCATGGGCTTATGTGTGCCCGGATTCATAAGAGGTGCGGGCTTGTTCTTCATATCTGCTCTCAAATTGTACCAAGCCTTGGGCATCTCGTCTTCTGTTAAATAAATTTTGTAGGGTACTTCCTGTTTTGACATTGTTTTGTCCTCCTTTTTTTAATTGTCACACATTTTTTGTTGGGACAAATAAAAAAGTCCCAACAGTAAGTTACTGCTGGGACAGGTAATCATATTAACCTGCGGTGCCACCCGGCTTGGTGTGAATACACCCACTCACGCATACACCGGTATGTACCATATAAAATGCATACCATCATATGCTGTCTTTTTTAACGCAGTATCCTCTACGTCTCCCATACTCCGGATATCACAGATGATATCCGTTTCCGTTCGCCCTCCGAAGGCCATTCATAATCGTTATCCTTACCGCAATCCCACCATCTGCAGCTCTCTGAAAAGCACTCACGTTTACTACTTTTCTTCTTCAACGGTTTAGTCTATTAAAGCATACTCTCTTCTTTTTGTCAACTGTTTTTTCTGATCTGCTTCTGCTTTCCATCCCTAATGCTGTACGCTTCCCCGGATGATCATTGTCAAAGAAACAGAAGTATCCCATTGCTTGACCCCTTCGAGATACAAATGAAGTCTTTCATCATACTTTGCATTAACAGCATCGATCACTTTTTCGAAATATCCGAGGTGAGTAGATTTTATTGCCTCCAGATCATTCTGCCTTTTTGATTTTATCATAAGTTCTGCCAATTGTGAGGAATACTTCCCGGCATCCGGCGTTAGATCAATAACTGCATATCCGGTCGTAACATCGGAAAAACCGTTTTCTTCCATAGAGGCCGGCAATTTTACCGTCTTTCAATCAATCTGTCCAAATATACTTTTCGGCCATATTCCATTTTCTAATCTCCAACTATCAAAGTCTTTGCGTTTTTCCGATTAGATTGTAACACAAGCATCCAATTTATGCAATATATCAATCGATTTTCGTATAAAACATTATATCCACAAAATAAAACTGCAGGTAATCACGTGGATTACCTGGTTTCAATGAGACGTGTAACTAAATCTTGCAATTGGGCTGCATTTTTATTCGTGATTACAGGCTTCCCGGTTCTTTTTTCCACCGCCAATCGTGCTTCTCCAGCGGCTTCTCCACCTTCAATTGCGACCATTCGACTTTCTTCAAAGGACTCAGGTTGCTTTTGTTTCGAAATTTCCGTAGTGGTGGCTTCAGCCAACATGTTCAGGACCAGCTCCAATGTGGACATATTATCCCTGAGGTTTTCCTTTTTCAGACCTTTATGATTCTTATACTG
>JAFSZR010000246.1 GCA_017459135.1 Lachnospiraceae bacterium
GCAAGTGATAGGTATAGTAATAATATAGTTAACAAGGTATGCTTTAGTTTTGATGAAGCGTGCATTTCAACAAGCTCTAGAAGTGCGTTTTTGGATTATATGGGTGGAGAATTGGTATGTCGATTTTTACATAATAATAACATTTCATCTATAAATGGTGATCCTTATGCTGTATATGCTGCTATACCGTTTGAGAGATTATCTGATACTGTTATAGGATATATTGTTAATATATGTAAAGGTAGAGTAGAAAAGGATGAAATAAATGCATCAAATTACACACTGGATTTTTCCGTTGAAGGTATTATTGAACCAGAACTTATAAAGCTGGTAAGGAAAATTTGAGATTATAGTTATTTGATTGAGTGAAAGTTATGTAAGCTATTATGGTAAAACTGTCATATATTCTTGCGCAGCTATATGAGTATGAAAGTATTATTACCAAGACGTTAACAGTGGAAATTTGAATAGTATTGATTGAACTTATGATTAGTTTTAGATTGTTTTTCTATGAATTCTAAGGATTCTGTGTTTAAAGTGTTAGGGGGAATAATTATGTTAGGAATAGAGTTCTCTACATGGACGAGCATCTGTTCTGCATATCGTTTAATTGGGGAAGGTGCAAAGAAAGCATCACTACAATGGTTTCCGTTTACGAATTTGTCTGAGAAAGATTGGGATTATTTGACAGATAGAGATTTTTATGAAATTTATATAAGAAATGCTTCTTTTGTTTTTTTGGAAAAAGCAATGCATCAATCTGAGAATTATATTCAGAAAAGTGATGGAAGTTTCAGAGATGCATCTTTGGTCTCACCTTTATTATATTTAGTTCTCCAAGCTATTGGTTATGAAATTGCAAGAAAATATGATTCAAAAAGAGCAAAAGATATTTCTGTCTTTTATGCAGGCAATTATGATGAGATTAACGTTAGGTATAAAAGGGAATATGATGCCTTTTTTAAAGAAATAAACTCATATCAAGAGGAATACAAGTATTATATAAAAACTGATATTACAAGTTTTTTTTCAAACATTAATTTGGATAAGCTGGTTGAAAGAATCGACTGTGTTTGCAATGAGGATGAAGCTGTTTTTTCTCAATTAAGATTACAAGTGTATAAAAGAATACTTGAATATTCTGGAGCTGGTAGGTTTCCATTGATTGAAAACAGCGTAATGTCTTCTTTCTTGGCAACAGTAGTTTATCTGGATCAAGTGGATTGTGATTTATATGATTTTTTGGAACAAAAAATAGATTCAATAATAAATTTTAAGATGATTAGGTACGTTGATGATTTATATATTCTTTTGTCAACAAAGGGTGATAAAGATATAGCAAAGGCAACATACAATGCAGTAAGAAATGAATATTCCTCAATATTGAAGAACTGGGGACTGTCATTAAATTCGCGCAAATGTAAACTGGGACTAACAATTGATATAAATCAGGACTTGAAAAAGTCGTTGTATGATGAATTCTATAACGGAGAAAAGCATAGTATTGAGGAATTGTTTGCTGGTTCATTAGAATGTTTTTTAGAAAAACTATCAATAATTGTGGAGAAAGAATGTTTGGATGTTGAACAATATAATGATTTGATTGATGAACACTTTTCATTTGAAGATATTGAGTTTACTCCTGCAGAAGTGTTTAACTATTTTGTTTATGAATCAGATTCGCAGGTTAAATCTAAAAAAGTTTCTGGTTTGATAAAGAGTATTATACAAAAAGACATTTCGGTATTGTCACTGGATCCAAAAAGATTAGGGGTAATGGTGATGAAAACGCATAACGATTCAGCTATTAAGGCCACGTTGAATGAGCTTTTTAAGAGGTATAGGTCGGATGTTTGGAATTCATATGATACCACTATTGCTATATCTTATTTAGTACAGAGTGAGTTTAAACATATTGATTTGCTTTCTATACTTAGAAAGCAGGCTCCAAGTTTGCATAGATACTATTATAATAATTGCCGTACTAGTTTTGTGAAACAGTTTAATTTGGGTGCAGCAAGAAATAAAGAATCATTTTATAAAGTGATAAAAGAAGATTGGAAAGCACATTATCTTTATTTTATGTATTATACAGAAAGAACTAAGAATAACAACCTTACTGCATATGCATATTTTAAAAGTTTTTTTGATCGCGTGACAGCCGATTTAGATTATGTAAATAGGTTATACAATGGGGAAAAGATAAAACGTCCGAATTACAAGGCTTTTTATAAGGAAAATATTTTTTTGAATTTTTATGCTAATATAGAGGGAAGCGATACAATTATAAAAAAAGCTCATGAACTAAGAAATGGGAATCCGGTTTCGCACTCTTCTGCAAAAATAATAGAGGATGATAAGACAAAGGATGACATATACCGTACTATTTCTGAATTAAGCATGGTTTTGCGAAGATATGTTGTTACGGAAAAAATATATTTGAAGGTATAAGTTCTTGAAATTGATATCCGGTATTGATGTTATTTGGTAGTCATATTAAGAATGATTTATTGAAGTATAGAAACGGCTTACTATGGAAGGACAACATTGTAATCAGCGTTGGCCTCTTTATCTATTTCGGAGATTCTGAGACTTGAGAGAACGTGGATAAGGGAACATTAACCAAGACCAAAGAGATGTTTGATGATATGCATAAGAGGAAGATTGATATGGCAGATGAAATATTTGTTATCAATGTTGGTGGTTATATAGGCTATAGCACACGTTCTGAGATCGTTTATGCTATTTAACATGGTAAGAAGGATCGATACTCGAGGATTTATAATTGATGCACTTAATGTAGGTGAAAATGAAATGTGGGTTTTCTTATGAGTATTTGGTTGTTTAGAGGCGGAAAACATGGGGAATTTGAAACTAAATATCTTAACGATAAGCGTATTTATTTAACGTGGGATGGACTAAATATAGATTTGTCAAAATATCATGATCGAGATAAGCTTTTTAAGAAACTAATTGAGCTTTATGAAGGTGAAAACCCAAAAGCCATTAGAAATTGGGCTTCTCAAATTTATCCAATTGCACATCGTATGGAAATAGGGGATTGGATAGTACTTCCAAGTAAGCTGTCCAGCACAATTCACTTTGGTAAGGTCATTGGTGAGTATACATATGACGGTGAGGCAGATAATCCGTATTATCATTATAGGGCTGTAGATTGGTTTGCTACAGATATTCCAAGAAGCAACTTTGATCAGGATATATTGTATTCATTCGGTGCATTTTTGACTGTTTGCCAGATTACTAGAAATGACGCAGAGAAAAGAATCAAGGAAATGGCAGCGAATGATTGGAAAGTAAAATATAAGCCACAGAAAGTATTCGCGGATGCTGATGATATAGAGAATGTATCGCAGACAAATATTGAAGAAGCATCAAGAGATTCTATTTCAAAGTACATTATTCAAAAGTTCCAGGGATACAAAATGGAACAGTTAATCTCTGAAATATTGAGGGCAAAAGGTTTTACTGTTTATCACAGCAAGCAAGGCGCTGATGGAGGAAAAGATATACTTGCGGCTGGTGGAGAAATGGGATTTGGCTCACCAAAGATTTGTGTGCAAGTAAAATCGCACGACACACCGGTGGATCGTCCAACGTTGGATCAGCTTGGCGGAGTAATGAATAAAGTTGGTGCAGAATATGGTCTTCTCGTATCGTGGAGCGGATTTAAGAACAGCGTTGAACAAGAACGAGGAAACCAATTTTTTAAGATTCGACTTTGGGATGCAAACGATGTTATTGATGAGTTGTTCGATAATTACGATAAGCTTAGTCCGGAATTACAGGCAGAAATACCGCTTAAGAGAATATGGATGTTGAGTAATGATGAAGATGAATAGGTAATGTATGATAAAAGATTTTGATTGATGCAACTGCTTTATTTGAGTGATTATAGGAAGTGCTACATTTGATAAAAAACGATAATGAAAGAAAAAAGAAATCTAGAGAACAAGAATGTTTTGAAAAAGTATTGAGATGCCGCTCGGTTAAAGGCAAATTTGCATCTGACATATGTAAGATTTTTATTGAGAATAAAGACTGTATTGATTATAGTGGTGAACGCCCTGATATTATTATCAATACTGATAATGAAATAATCGGGATTGAGCATTGTCGTGTTGATATGCTGTTCAAAACAAAAAAGAAAATAGCTCAATCTATGATTGGTATTCAGCAGAGTAAAAGTGAAAGACTTGTTGAAAAATACAAGGAGAAAGAGCTTCTTGAAGAGGATATTAATAATGGAAACGCTTTAAAACCTGTGTTGGATATGGTTGAAGAACGATTTGAATATCATAACAAGTTTGATTATTCCGCTTTTATAAGTAATTTTAATAGAGTGAGTAGAGACCATAACAAAAACTGTAAAGATTATCGAGAGCGCATGAAGAAAATATCTTCAGAAAAAGAGCATTCACTTGTTTGTTTGATAGAGATTCCGTATTTAAAGAAAACTGTTTATCAAATTGAAGATTCGAAAGGGTCTAGAGTACAAGCTATAAAAGGAATTCCAATTACATGGGATATGCTTTGCACTATTCAAAATATGAAAGATTTTGATATTGTTATTATTTGTTTATATTGCTTCGATAACCCGAGCGATGATAAAGATATAGTATGCTATTATTTTCTTCCTCGTGCTGTCAAAGAAGCGATAAAGCAACAAAGAATAAAGCCTGTAATATCCTTTGACTTGACAGGAAAGATGAATGTCAAGTTTTTAGATAAATATGAATTTGGTGAGGGAGAAATTAAATTTTATGCAAAAGCATCTTTTGATAATAAAAAGCATTAATTAAGCAAATATAAATTGGTATACAATTTAAGTAATACAAGAGCGTATATGTCTCGGGATTTGTTGAATAAATATTTGAAATAATGGTAATTAACGTAATTTTCTTCGGAACCTGCTGATGGGTGAACATAATGAACTTAAAAACCGATATATGCATATTCGGTGGAACAAAACGACACATTTAGGTTCGAAACGACACATTAAACAACACATTGAGGAAGAAAATGTCTTTTGTAAGATTTTAGATAAAAATAAAGATTCTTCCGGAACAAAAGATAATATTGTGAAGCTTCACGAGGCTTTTGAAATGGAAAAAGTTTTTGGTCGTTCGGATGTTGTTGAAATACTGTGTATTACAGAAAAACCTGCATCTACATTGCTTGGGGAAATGTGTTCTTTTGGTATTACGGAGAAGATAACCGGTGCAGGAAAAGGGAAATATCGTTTTATTGTTTAAATCTAAAATAAGGTCTTTTAATTACCACAGGGAATGGGACTTGGTAACAAAAGTATAAAGTTTTTTCAAAAAGGATATCATGTTGTTGCGTTAACATACAGGGGGTAGATTACGTGGAGATAAAGGAGTTTATTGGAAATACTGTAAAGAATCTGGATACGAAGTATTATGCTTATTTAAAGGATAAGCTTTTGGGAGAGTATTTGACATTTGGTTTTATCGAGGAAAATAAGATATCAAAGGATGTTTTTTGCGAAAAACTTATGGATTACTTTGAGAAGGTTGAAATAAAAGTTAATTATAATTTCTCTAAGTTGCTTGTAAAGTATGTTGAAAATTTGTACGAAGTTGTAAGAAACTATATACCCAAGGAACCCTCTGTCAAAAAAGGCGAACAGATTCCTCCAATGTCAAGAAGTGCTAAGTATTACAAACATGCTCTGGAGATAAAAGAATCGAGGAATTTTACTATGAGACAAGTTGAGGATTATTCACGAATTATGCTTAGTCTGTATATGGGAGCAGTGAATGCCGGACAAAAAGAAGTGAATGATTTTGAGTTCTCAACGGAAGGAATGAATTTGGATAAGATTATTAGTGCTTTAAAGGCGGAAAAACCCGGAAATAAATTACCGATAGGTAAGAAAACTTTATTTAACTTGGAAGATTTATATAGTACTGATACTGTTACATTTATAATTACAATGATTATGTTTTGTCACATAAAGAACCGAGAAGTAAGAGGGGAATAATAAAATGGCGGAGATACAGGTAATTGATAAAATTGATCAATTAAAGAAGTTTCTTAATAAGGATGGTGTTCTTGAAATCGCCATACGGGGAAGAAACAAGAGATTTTCCGAATTTCAGAAATTGGCGATCAGTAATTCTCCAAAAGAAGAAACAAGTAAGCTTTTGCAGAATGCGATAAGTGCAATAAAAAAGAATAATGCGATGACAGAAAAGAGTATATCTATGCTGAAGAATGTTACGAAACTTCAGCAGTTGAATATCGTATTTGGCGCGCTTAACATGTGCGCTACCTGTGCCGGTTTTGCAATCATGTATGCAAAGCTTGATAAGATTAGCAGTCAGATTAATCGTGTAATGGGAACCGTTAAGGAAGGTCAGGATATCGCAGCAAATTATGAGTTTCACAAAGTGCTTTCAGAACATGCAAATATGTTGGATGCCAGAAAAACTCAGAAGTATTATACCGAAGAGCAGATGAGACAGCTTGTGGATGATGAGTATAATGTTTTGAATATGCTCATTGAAGGATTTATGAAAGAACATACAGTTGATATTGATAATCTTATTGTGTCAATTTATTCTATGGCTTCCATGATGACGGTGTCACTTAGGTATTTTGACGAACTGTACTATTTGAATAATAAAGAGACTATAGGTGATGGGGATTTATGGCATTCATCTCATGATAATTGGACAGGAGTTTATAAGAAACTTATATCATCTGAGTTTATTGAAAAGTTACAAGATTATTGTGTTTTTGATAAGGGGCTTTCCATGTTTGAGACAGATGTCTATTATCAGAATCTATACAATCAGGTTAAAGAAATGGAAGAGACGATTGCTGACAATCAGCAGCTCATTATGGAATTGGAGAGTGCTGAGAATATGATGGCATTTGAGGAATATATTAATCAGGATGTTGCAAATACTATTAAAGATGCATTTGAGAAGACTGAAGGAGTTATGGATAATGCTGAGGTCGTTGAGATTTATCAGAAAACTATGAAACAAATGGGTTTAGATGTGTAAGGCAGGGGTAATTATGGATATTGATGTAAAAAATGCTTATACGAAAGCCACAGCGACACTGGGAACGGAATTGTTTGATACCTTTGTGGCTCAAATTTATAGGTTTATAAAACACATATCACTAAATGGAGCCCAAGAGCGTTTTGAAGAGTTCTGTAATATTTACATACAAAAGGATTTTGACAAGGATAGTCTTTTGAATGTTCCGTTTTTGCCGTATAAACCAGAGGTAACAGCGTTTTTTACTGTGCTTGGCAAGTATTATTTGTTTAGTAGATATGATAGGAAGGATATTGATAAGGAAAAGATTGCCGGATTTATTAAAGAGCTTCCAAAGGCTGAGAAAAATACGAATGTTGCAGGTGCTTCGTATACGTCGGCAACATCGGTAAAAAAAGAGAATCAGACTGAGGATGCATCTGAATTCGAAGATGAAGAATCAGAGGAGCAGGAACCGGAAGAATCGTTGGAAGAATTAAAAGAAAAGTTGCATTCAATGATTGGTCTTCAGGGTGTAAAAGAAGAAGTTGAGCAAATTATAAATCTTATTAGTCTGCAAAAGAAGGGGGAGGAACTTGGGCAGAAACAGACACCACTATCTTTGCATCTTGTTTTCTATGGAAATCCGGGAACAGGAAAGACTACTGTTGCTAGACTGCTTGCGAAGATATACAAGGCACTGGGGGTTTTGTCAAAGGGACAGCTTGTGGAAGTGGACAGAGGCGGACTGGTTGGAGGCTATGTCGGTCAGACTGCCATTAAGACGCAAGAGGTGATCGATAAGGCTATGGGTGGAATCTTGTTTATCGATGAAGCCTATGCTCTTACACATGGTAAAGGTGAGAGTGATTTCGGACAGGAAGCGGTAGATACAATCCTTAAGGCGATGGAAGATCATCGTGATGATTTTATAGTTATTGTTGCAGGATATCCGGACCTTATGAAAGAATTTATAAACTCAAATCCGGGTTTGAAATCCCGTTTTAATCAGTATATTAACTTTGAAGATTATACTCCGGAGCAGTTGAGAGATATATTCAAGCTATATTGCTTCGACCAGAATCTTGTTTTGACGGATGAGTGTGAAGAGTATCTGTTAAGTTATTTTGTAGATTTATATGAGCATCGTGACGAGAATTATGCAAATGGTCGTGATGTCAGAAACCTTTTTGAAAAAGTTATTAGAACTCGTGCTAATAGATTAAGCTCAATTCTTGATAGTCTGACGGTAGAACAGTTTAGGACGATAGAACTTGAGGACCTTGAAAGAGCCAAGGAAATGAAGAACAGTGGTTGGTGACGAAAAACCAATAACTATAAAAACAAGAGAAAATATAAGAGTTATTTGGAGGACAATTATGTTTGAGAAGATTGAATACATAGTAAAAAGAATAGATGGCGATTATGCCTACCTTGAGAACGTCAGTGAAACAGATGCGGAAGAAAAGTGTGTGGCACGGGCGTTGCTTCCGGCAGAAATTTCAGAAGGTACAGAGTTGGGGTATGAAATGCTGGAGTATAGTATCAAATAATAGTGGAAATTGATTCTTATGGATCCCGGGTGGAAGCGGTTCATTTTCCCGATGGGATATTTGCAGGGGAATCGGGACTTGGATGTAAGCCGAAGGTTATTTATTACACGCATGCGAATGAGATGAGGATTTAATTCAAAAAAGGCACTTACTTTCGTAAGTGCCTTTTGCTTTTAAAATTTATGAATGAATTTTCTGCTTGATTACCTTAAATGTAACCATGATACCTGATGCAAACAATGCAAATATCATAAGTCCTACAGGCGTGTTGTCACCGGTTTTTGGGCTCGTTGATTTGGTTGTATCGACAGCTTTCGAACTATTTGATTCGTTTGTATCGACAGTTGCTTCTTTAGGGGCGATAGTTATTGTTGCATCTGCCGAGCCGTCATCAAACAGAGCTGTTATTGTATGATTACCCTCTGTAAGTGTAGCCAGAAATTCCGGTTGAAGCGTAAGTATAAGACTTCCTGATCTAGCTCTCCAGTTGGCTTTGCCGGATTCGGCCGTTGCCGGTACTGTCCTTCCGTCTGCCAAAACGCCGATGAAATGATTATAGGTAAGACTATTGTCCGGGTCTCGAAAAAAGGTTAATACCACGGGCTCATTGGAACCGAAATACCATGTATTGGTAGTGGTTGTGCCGAAAGCAGTATACGTAGCGTTAGTATCTTTCTTTCTTTCGTATACGGTCAGGGCTGTTGCATTTGATGCAGCTGATTTGATGTCGTAGCAACTTGTGACATCTTTATCGTTTGCGTTTTTTATAACAATCTGTGTAAATGTGACTCCTCCGGATCCGGCTTCTGTTTGTGAGCCGGATAATGTACATTCGACAACTTTGTCTGTGTCTGCAAGTCCGACATAACTTGCACCGTCTGGATAAAGTGGCTCGCCGTCATATGTTTTTGTTACCGGATTGGCTACAACTTCGAGCTTGCTTTTATTGATTGTAAAACTACCCTCAACTTTTGAAGTGTTAAGGAAATTGCGCTTTCCGGTTATGGTGACTGTGGCTGTTCCGACAAATGTGTTATTTTTATATTCTACGGTGTAATCATCAGGACTTACTGCTATGTCGTTCCATTTGACGTTGAGTGCCGGAGTCAGAGGCGTGCTGTCATATGTCTGCGGTGCGACCGAAATAGTTGCACCTTCTAAGCTTGCCGGAGTTATGGAGAAATTGGCGGATGCTTTTCCGATTCGCGGTGACTTAAGCTTGACTGTTACGGTAGCCTTGTTTTCTGAAACATTAACATTGGAATCGTAATCGACTGTATAATCTGTATTTTCAATAAGGATTATGTCTATGCCTTCCAGATATACATATACTTTTGGAGTTATTTCACTGCCTGTATAAGCGTAATTGTTGTTATCTAATTCAATAAGAATATCTTCATAGTTTGCTTCGATTACCACATTATGATCAGGCATCACAAATGTTGTCTGTGTACCTTCGTCGGTTGCATTGTCTATTTCGACATCATCATCTTCACATTTCCATGAACGAAAAAATTTTCCGTCGGGTGGATAAGAAGCTGTTATAGTTACCGTTTGTCCCGGAATCGCTGTGTTGACATCAGCCGTACCGCCTTCAACGGTTACCGTATATCCTCCTCCACGCTGTTTAAGGTTGGTATCCTCCGAATAGGTATCCTGTGAACCGGTAACTTGTGAGCTGCTATCTTGCGAATTGGTGTCCTGCGATTCCTCAGCCAAGGCTGACGTCGGAATAAGCATCACAAACAGAACTGTGGCAAATGCAGCAACCAGCCATAGTTTTTTGGCATTTCCTAAAAATGACAATAAGTTCTTCACTTTCGTTTTCACAATCATGTACCCCCTTTAGTATATAATAGCTTATTTATTATAGCATAACCTACAGGGTTATGGGATAAGATATTTCATTAACTAAATGTGGTATGGTAAATATAATTGTGGATATGTTATAATATCTACGGAAATTTGCCTGAATGGGAGTTATAAATTATGGAGTTTTTAAATAAACACGGTTGGCTGTTCCTTTTAACAGCCATGATTGGGGACATTGTTGTGTCGCTTATTTTATCGTTTTTCTACAAAGGATACAGTAACATTAAAATGTCTATAAGTGCGCTTGGAAATCCAAACAGCCCGGTCAGATTGCCGTTTAATATATGGATGGTTTTGGAAGGTATATTGTTCCTTGCGGCGATTCCGGCGATATACACATTTTACAATCCGGTTTTGGGCGGTATAACAAAGGCGATGGTTGCATTTGTCGCAATATTTGCCGTTGGAGCGTGTATTTTTACCGGATTTTTCAGTGTAAATGAATCCAAGGATGTTGTCACAACCGCATCAAAAATACACGGAGCAGGTTCGGTGATAGGGTTTATGCTTTTCTTGTTTGTACCGCTTTTGGTGGGGATTCTTTCGTTCAAAAACGGTGAGTCGGGTATGGGTATAATAAGTATTGTTTGCTTTGCTATTTCTATGGTTTTCTTCGTCCTGTTTGTAATGTCCGATAAACAGGAGTTTAAGTATACTGTTATTCAAAATGAGGGCTTATGGCAAAGACTTAACCTGGCATTTATGTATTTGCCGCTAATAGTTGTTTCGATAAAAAAGTTAACGGAGAAATAAGCCGCCTGCCGTATGTGCATAGCCGCAAGCCTTGTTTCAAAGGCTGAAGATTTCAAAGGTAACGATAAACTTATGAAAAACGTGGAAATGAGGTGAATCCCGGAATGGATCAAAACTTTGATATACAGGCTTATATGACAAAAGGCGTGGAGCGTGTCGTTGCCGACGCAATAAAGGCTACTTTCAAAAATCCAAAGGAAAGTGCGTTTATGGTCCGTTTTGCGGCGGCAAGTAAGGCTGCGTCCAAAAGAAGGGCTAAATAGGAAGCCTTTCCGACCGCGGATGCAAGGCTGTTATATTTGTTGAATTTGTACCGGTAACGGAAGACAGTAAAGAACTCGCTCCGGGTGATGAGGAAAGGGAGTATCTGTCAGGTGAAATAGAGCGTCTTCGAAGGGAATATCCGGAAATGGTTTTTGTTTCTTTCCCGGGCGATGAAAAGAGTTCCGGCGGATGTCTTGCAGCTGGAAGAGGTTTCTTCCACATCAATTCTCACGGCGGTGCGGAACCGTGTCCGTTCTCGCCATACTCTGATGTCAATGTACGTGATACCGGACTTAAAGGAGCGATGAATTCAGCCCTGTTTAACGCTTTGCGCTCCGGAGATCTTTTGGTTGATGACCACAAGGGTGGATGCGTACTTTATGAAAAACGCGAGCAGGTACAGGCACTGCTTGCATCCGAAAAAAATAATTAAATTACATAGTCATTAACCTTCGTTCGCGGTGACGACTCGGTGATTTTTTAGATAAAAAGGAGGAGAAGAAAAATATGGGAAAAACTAAGATGTATCAGGTTTCAACATTGCAGGCTCTTGCCATGGGACACACTCGTCCGGTTGTTGATGTTGCGGAATTAAAAAAACATGGAACTACAGGACTCGGAACCTTTGACGGGGTTGACGGCGAGATGATTATGCTCGATGGAAAATGTTATCGGGCAATAGAAAACGGGTCTGTTTCCGAGGCCGGCGATGATATGGGAGTACCGTTTGCGTCGGTTAGCAATTTTGTGGGTGAGCGAAGCTTTACATTTACGGATATTCATGATATAGGTACATTGAAGGCTCAACTTAATAATAAAATTGAAGAAGAATTCGGTCTTAACAGTATGCACATGGTAAGAATAGACGGTGAATTTGAAGTGATTGATGCAAGATCGGAATCGCCGACTTATTCGATACATGTTTCTTTGAAAGATATGCTTTCAAAGACTCAGAAATCCTTTGTGTTTGACAATGTTAAGGGAGTTTTGATTTGTGTTTATTATCCGGATTATATGGATGGTATAAATGCGCCGGGATGGCATCTGCATTTTATATCGGATGATAAGACGATGGGCGGACATGTATTTGAAATAAAGATGAAATCCGGAATTGCAAAAATGGATAAGATTAATAATATTGAGTTACAGCTTCCGTCGGAACCTGTATTTGATACTTATTCTTTAAAAGATGCATCCAAGGATGAAATAAAATCAGTTGAGCAAGGTAAGGGATAAAATAAGGAATATATAAGAGCATGAAAGAAATAACATTTGATGAATTAAAAGAATTGGCAGATGAATCCTATGAGTTGATAGATATAAGAGATGAGGGGCTCATTGCCTACGGTATGATTTCGGGAGCTGTTCATATTTTTATTGATGAATTGGAGAACAGCGAAGAGCTTGCAAATATTTCAAAGGAAAAGAAATTGATTTTTTATTGCGAGATAGGTCGCAGGTCAAGAGAGATAGATGATACTCTCGAATTTCTTGAGGGCAGGGATTGCTATAGTCTTGCAGAGGGTTATGTCGGTTATATCAGGTCGGGAATGAAAAGTCAGGCGGATAAAGAAGAAAAAAGAAAGCGCGCGGAAGCAAGTATTCAAAAAAAGTTTCATAAGCAGCTTTTTTCACCGTTTGCTCGGGCTTGTAAAACATATAAGCTTATCGAAGAAGGGGACCGTATAGCAGTTTGCATTTCCGGCGGAAAGGATTCGATGCTTATGGCAAAGCTGTTTCAGGAAATCAAGCGTCACAGACAGGTGGATTTTGATTTGACATTTCTTGTTATGGATCCCGGTTACAACAGTGAAAACAGGGCGCTGATCGAAAGTAATGCGGAAGCACTCGGAATTCCGATTACGATATTTGAAAGCACGATATTTGATGCGGTGGACACAATAGAAAAAAGTCCTTGTTACTTGTGCGCCAGAATGAGACGTGGTTATCTTTACAGCAAGGCAAAAGAGCTTGGCTGTAATAAGATAGCTCTCGGGCATCACTATGATGATGTGATTGAGACGATATTAATGGGCATGATTTACGGTGCACAGATTCAGACAATGATGCCAAAACTCCACAGTACGAATTTTGAAGGCATGGAGCTTATCAGACCTTTGTATCTGGTCAGAGAAGCCGACATATGCGCGTGGAGAGATTATAATGAGTTGCATTTCCTTCAATGTGCTTGTCATTTCACGGATACCTGTACCACCTGCCATGAGGATGGTACAACATCAAGTAAGCGTTTGGAAACAAAGAAATTGATTGCGGAATTAAAAAAGACGAATCCGTTTATCGAGTCCAACATTTTCAGAAGTGTCGAGAACGTAAATTTGGACACGGTAATTGAGTATAAAAAAGATGGTGTGAGACATAACTTTTTGGATGAATATTAAACATGGAAAAAATAATTATAAGAGAATTTAAAGAAAATGAAGAAGAATATATAATGGTTTGTGAACTTTGAAGGCACTAAGCCCCGTATCAGGTAACGAGGCGGGTGATGCTTAATTTTAGATGGAGAATAAAAATGTCAGTAGAAAACGGTGAATGGGTCATGCATGGACTTGATTGGGATAATCCTTATCGAATCAAGACATGGCAGGAACTTGTAAATTGGATAAATGAGATTGGTTTTCTTCCGCTTTTCGGAAATGAGGTTGAGGGCTTTTCTGTGGAAGAGCATACTTCGCCTGATTATTGGTGGTCGGGAATTAAAAAAGAGGATCCTTGGGAATGGAGACAAATCATTGCGGCAAGCCGGCAGGTGGCTTACGGTAAATTTTTCGGAAACAAGGCAGGCTTTATCAGTTTAAAATGGCTGCCGTATTTTGTGAATTTCAGACGTTCGGGATATGATTTTGATTCCCGTTATCAGGATGGATTGGCCGACCGAAGAGAGAAGATAATTATGGATTATTTCATCGATGAAGATGAAGATGGAGAACCTGTATTTAAAAATGACAGGATATTATCAACGGAACTTAAGAAGCTGGCAGGCTTCGGAAAAGGCAGAGAGAAAAATTATTCGGGCATTATAACTGGGCTTCAGATGAAAACTTATCTTGTGATTACGGATTTCCAAAGACGACGTAACAAACGCGGTGAAGAATACGGTATGTCGGTTTCAATTATGCTTCCACCGGAGTCTGTTTGGGGATATGAAACGGTAACCGCGGCTTACTCGGAGAAACCGAAGGAGTCGTGGCTGCGCATTTTTGAACACGTTAAAGAAATGTATCCGGCAGCAGATGACAAAGATATAATCAGCTTGATCGGGAAAGAGCCGAGCGGTCATTAAAGTTCGTACCCGGTTGCAGCTCGGTGACGTTTGAAGAATAAATTACGATAGATAAATTATTTAAAGGAGAAAAAATGAGCTTTGTTTTTGTGGCACTTGGCGGTGCTGTCGGAGCAGTGGCAAGATATGCTATCAGTCTGATACCGGTTAAAACACAGTTTCCGATACTCACATTGGTAACTAATATTCTTGGTGCAATTCTTATTGGTTTCATAGTTGGATTAACAGATAAAAAAGGTGACGTATCGGGGGATACGGTACTTTTTTGGAAAACGGGAGTATGCGGCGGTTTCACCACGTTTTCAACGTTTTCTCTCGAAGCATATAAGCTGTTTGAAGATAAGTCATATGCACTTGGAGGGTTGTATGTGGCACTGAGCGTTTGTTGCTGTATTTTCGGTATATTTTTGGGGAAGAAACTTGCAACGGTCGTGGGATAGGAGAAAAAAATGAAATCTGAGTTTGAATGGAATCGAATGATAAATGGCGAACTTTACTGCCCGTATAAGGTCGGCGATGATTCTTGGGGAAGAGTTCATGAGGCTCAAAAGCATTTCAATGAATCGGAGTTTTGGCATGACAAAACCGCTTTTGAGAAACTGAAAAAATGCTTCGGAAAAGCAGGCAGTGATATGGTGCTGACACCTCCGGTGTATTTTGATCATGGTGACAGGGTCTTCTTCGGAGAGCATTTTTATGCCAATACAGGACTGACAATACTTGATGAGAATTATGTGAAGTTTGGCGATAATGTGTACATTGCACCACATGTAAGTATTTACACCGCAGGTCATCCGATTGATGCCGAAACAAGAAATGCCGATTTGGAATACGCATTACCTGTGACGATTGGTTCGGATGTTTGGATAGGCGGAAACGTTGTAATCAATCCGGGTGTGACCATAGGCGATGATGTCGTTATCGGTTCGGGATCGGTTGTCACTAAGGATATACCGAGTCATGTGATTGCAGCAGGAAATCCATGCAAGGTAATCAGAGAGATTACGGAAAAGGAACGTCAATTATGGAAGGAACAATATCAAAAGTATATTGATGATAGCGGAAAGAAATAGTTAAACAATAAATATGGATGGTAATTCAAATGGCTAGACCTGAATTTGATGATATAAAAGACTTCTCGGAGTTTAGCAAGTACTACTGGTATAGGGATGAGCTGATAAAAATCTGTAAAGCTCATGGTCTTAAAGCTCCGAGTAGCAAGATAGAACTTAATAAGATAATAGAAGCGTACTTTTCAGGAAATAAGATATTTCCGGAAAAGAGATGTGCGAGAAAAAAGAAGACTGTTTCCGCACTTACTTTAGAGACAGGATTAATAGAGTGCGGGTTTACATTCGGAAATCGTTTTCGGGATTTCTTTTCAAAGCAAACCGGTGAAGAGCGATTTAAATTTAATGTCGATATGGTGGCAACCGCAAAGGCCGTTAAGGAAAGCGGTGATGAAAATTTTACACTTGGAGATTTACTTGATATCTATTACAAAAAAAAGACCTATGCCAAATACGATAAGTCCGTTCTCCAATGGAACAGATTTGTGAAAGACTTCTGCAATGATGAAGCCACAAAGGTATTCAAAGAAAGACTTAAAGTGGCGGCAAAATTATGGAAAATCGTGAGAGACTCGGATATGAAAAAAGAATATTCGCATGAGCTGCTTGAAAAATATATGGACAAAATTGTCTGAAGAAGGGTAAGTATTTTGTTTGATATAACATACAACTGTTTATTATGCAAGCAAACCCAAGGAGTATAACTTATGAGACTTTTTATTGCAATACAATTTGAAGAAAATGTTCTTAACGCATTGACTGACTTTCAGGATGGTCTAAGGAGTCAGGGTGTGACCGGTAATTATACAAAAAAGGAAAATCTGCATATTACACTTGCGTTTATAGGTGATTACGGTAATCCTGACGAAGTACTTGATGCTATGAAGCAGGTGGATTTTCGCTCGATAAAAATAGGTCTTAACGGAGTGGGAAGCTTCGGCGATTTGTTTTGGGTGGGACTTGCCGATAATCCGCAATTGTTCGGGTATGTAAGAAGGCTGCGCAGAGCGCTTGCGGAGCAGGGAATACCGTTTGATAAGAAGCGTTTCTCGCCTCATATTACGCTGATAAGGAAGTCATCTTATAAAGGTGGGAAGTTGATTCCGGTGTCGGAACCGCCGAAAGCGGATATGGTGGCTACGGGTGTTTCGCTTATGTGCTCGGAGCGCGGAAAGAACGGAATGATTTATACGGAGCTTGGAAGAGTTGAAGCAAGCGATTGACAACAAAAAAACAGCATCGCATATTCAATGCGATGCTGCTTTTTTATTATTTTAAATTTATCTTCCGATTGTTCCTGTGCTGTTGTTGAAATCTCTTATGAAATCTGCACCGTCACCAATGTGCTCTTCTTCGTCAACCCAGTTTAAAGTTCCGTTTTTGACAGTGATTGTACCTTTGCCGCCTTCATAATCTATATAAGGTGACTGAACTCCGTTTTCCTCTGTTTCATTTCCGTCTTCATCAAATACAGTAACAGTCTTTACACAATCGTCATACTTAAGAACGCCGTTGCTGTCGAACTTACCGTGCATTGCCCAGTAATTTGACTTGTAAGCGCTGTCAGGCCAAGTGACCTCTACAAGATAGTTTCCGTCAGATTCCTTTGAAATGTAGATGAAACCTCTCTGTGCTACTGACTCAACGTATGCACCTGAGTAATAATCTTTTCCGGTTACTTCTTCATATTCTTCAGGTGAAACAGCTGCAGAATCATCAACAATGTCACCCTGTCCCTCTACTTCGGTAGTTGCCTCGGTTGCCTCTGTAGCTGCGGTAGTTGCCTCAGTGGTAGTTGCTTCTGTAGTGGTAGCAGCAGTTGTGCTCTCCTCTTTCTTTCCGCATGCGCAAAGTGAACATGCCATAGCAGCGATAATACCTGTAGTTACAATAAGCTTCTTCATTCCATTTCTTCTCATTTTGATTTCTCTCCTTTTATAAAAATGTTTCTTGGTTTCTTCTTTCAATGACGCATTATATATTGGGCTGTCAAACAGATGTCCAACAAAAAAATATTTTTTTTAAAAAAGTTTCCTCATAGTCGAATAAATGGTATAATGGGATTATATCATCTATTGGGAACGTGATAAATATAAGAAGAAAAGGAGAAGTTATTATGGGAAAAAATCCGTATGCAGGAACTAAGACAGAAAAGAATCTTTGGGAAGCTTTCGCAGGTGAATCGCAGGCAAGAAATAAATATACATATTTTGCTTCGGTAGCTAAGAAGGCGGGTTACGAACAGATTGCAGCTTTGTTTTTAAAGACTGCCGACAATGAGAAGGAGCACGCTAAGCTTTGGTTCAAGGCACTTGGTGAGCTTGGTACCGTTGAGGAAAATCTTCTTAAAGCAGCAGAGGGCGAGAATCACGAATGGACAGATATGTATGAGAGAATGGCTAAGGATGCCGAGGAAGAGGGCTTCACGGAGCTTGCGGCTCAGTTCAGAGGCGTAGCTGCCATCGAGAAGATGCATGAGGAAAGATATCGTGCTTTGCTTAAAAATGTAGAAGCAATGGAAGTGTTTAAAAAGAGTGGTGTTACTATGTGGGAGTGCCGCAATTGCGGTCATGTGGTTGTAGGGCTTGAGGCACCTGAAGTTTGTCCGGTATGTAATCATCCGCAGTCATTCTTCGAGGTTCATCAGGAAAATTATTAATTATATGGGGGTGCTGTTATGAAATTTTTTGTATGTGAGAAATGTGGAAATTTTGTTGAGATGGTAAAGGAGTCTGGAGCTCCTATGATGTGCTGTGGCGAGAAGATGAAGGAACTCGTTCCGGGAACATCGGACGGCGCTGTGGAAAAGCATGTGCCTGTTGTTAATGTTGAGGGAAATAAGGTTACTGTTAATGTAGGTTCGGCAGAGCATCCTATGGTAGATGCACATTACATCGAGTGGATAGCATTGGAGACCGCAAAGGGAGCACAGAGAAAGGTTCTTAAGCCAAATGAGAAGCCTTGCGCAGAATTCATTTTAACGGATGATGATTCTGTGGTGGCGGTATATGCTTATTGTAATCTTCACGGCCTTTGGAAAGCCTAAAAAATATAGCTTTTACTTATGAGGGGAGATATTGGATAGGGGGGGGTTAGTATGGTTATTGATCAAACAGTATTTAATCAGGTCGCGACAACCCTGGCAAGACATTTCGACAGTATGTACTATGTTGATATTGAAACCGGAAATTACTGTGAGTTCACACCTGCATGTATATTGGAAAAAATGAGTATACCGAAGCAGGGCGATGATTTCTTCGCATATTCCTGTGAGAATGCGCATAAGGTTGTTCATCCTGATGACCTTGACCGTGTACTTAATTTTCATGACAAAAAAACCATTATGCAAAACCTTGAAAAAAACGGTTCATATATGTTGAGTTGAAGATTGTTATTGGATGGAAAAATTGTACATGTTCGTCATATCGACATTATGTGTGATGATAAAAAACATATCATTTGCTGCATGGAAAATGTTGAAGAGGAATATCGCGAGAAAGAAGAACAGCGGAGAAATCTTAAGTCTGCGGAGCGACTTGCAAGACGTGATGAGCTTACGGGTATCAGAAATAAAAATGCTTTTGTGGAAGAAACACGCGCCATCGATGACAAGATAAAGACTTATATTAAGAATTATTTTTTTGGCGTTGTTGTGTGCGATATAAATGACTTGAAAAAGATTAACGATACAAGAGGACACAGCTTCGGTGATGAAGCGATTCAGAGAGCGAGCCGCATGATTTGTGAGGTGTTCAAGCATAGTCCGGTTTTCAGAATCGGAGGAGATGAGTTTGCGGTTTTATTATCGGGCGTTGATTATGAGCAGCGTGATGATCTGCTTGTTAGGCTGAAGGAGGAATCCCTTTCAAATAAGAAAACCCGTTCCGGTCCTACAATTGCATGTGGTTTGGCTGTTTATGATGCCGACTCGGATTCCGGTTTTGCAACGGTATTTGAACGTGCGGATAACAGCATGTATGAAAATAAAAAAGAATTTAAAATTAAAAATGCCGCAGATAGTATACGAAGAACGGGAGAAATTGAGACGCCTATTCCTGATGACAGAAGACGTAAGCTTGACAGCTTGTTCGGAGCTTTATTTACTACCGCGGGCGAAGGCTATGTATACTTAAATGATATGAAATATGATTTTTCTCGTTGGTCATTGCCGCTTATAGACGATTTCGGTCTGGATGCGGAATATATGTATCATGCCGACGCGATTTGGCAGGAATATGTTCATCCGGATGATGTTGAAGCATACAAGAAAGCGGTTGATGATGCTTTGGGTGGCAATGCGGAACTTCAGCAGCTTTTCTATCGTGCACGCAGGGCGGACGGAACCTACGTGACGCTTACTACCAGAGGATTTATCTTAAATGATGATGACGGAAATCCGGAGTATTTCGGCGGATTGATATTTGAAGAACGTTAAAATAGTATTAGTTTGCAGGAGGACAAGTTCATGAAAGCAGTTTTGCTGGAAGCGGATGCGGTTAATCACAATGACCTTTCATGGGAACCGTTAACAAAGCTTGTGGATACAAAGATATATGCAAATACAACCGAGCAGGACAAGTATGAGCATATCGGTGATGCTGATATTTTATTTGTAAATAAGGTTAAAATGGATGAAGAGATATTTGAGAAATGTCCGAATATCCGCTATATCGGTGTCTGCGCAACGGGCTATAATGTGATAGATCTTGAGGCGGCAAGGAGGCATAACGTAACGGTTACAAATGTTCCTGCATACAGCACCGATTCGGTTGCACAGCTTACCTGGGGACTTATTCTTGAATCGGTTTGTCATATAAGCAAACATAATGAGAGCGTACATAACGGAGACTGGATTAAGTCGGAAATCTTTTGTTATTGGCTTGCACCCGTAAGCGAGCTTGCCGGAAAAACCATCGGAGTTATCGGCTACGGAAATATAGGAAGAAGAGTATGCGAAATCGCAAAGGCTTTCAATATGAGAGTTTTGGTTAACACCGCTCATCCGGAAAAATATAATGATGCCAAGGTTGAATTTGTGGATACGGATACCTTGTTTGCAGAGGCGGATATAGTTTCACTTCATTGTCCGCAAACTGCCGAGACCGAAAAGATAATCAATAAATCCAATATCGATAAGATGAAAGCCGGTGTGGTTATAATAAATGTAAGCCGCGGCGGTCTTGTGGATGAAGCCGATTTGGCGGCTGCACTTGCAAGCGGAAAGGTTGCGGCAGCAGGAGTGGATGTTGTTTCGGTTGAGCCGATGAAGGAAGACAATCCGTTGCTTAATGCACCAAACGTGACCATAACCCCACATATGGGCTGGGCAAGCGTTGATGCAAGAAAGCGACTTGTCGATATAGTGGCAAATAACTTTAAAGCATTTACCGAGGGAAGAAAGGAAAATGTGGTGAGCTAAGTGATTGAAGCATAAACGTTGTCAGATACAAAAAGAAAAGTCCCTGTCGTAAAGACGGGGACTTTTCTTTTTAATATTGATTGCCTTTTAGTTTGAACTTGCAATAATTATGTTGTTTGTCATTATGATGAGCATCATAAGTGCTATTGCCTCCGCGATAATTACCGCTATGGTGCTGCCGATTGTCGGTCCGGTTAAGTTACCGTTGTCTTCACAGTAGATTCCGGCTATCATCATGGCTGCAAACATAAGTCTTGTTTCGGAACCGAGTGCCCAATTGCCAAAGCCTTTATGTTGATGAAGGTATTCTGCAACCTCTCCGATTTCGCTGACTAGAGAAGATGTATCCATATTAAGATTTGTAAGTACACCGAGTGACGCGAACTCATAATATTTACCGTATTTGTGACCGCTTTCTTTAAAACTGTTATAAATATCCAGTGTCTTTTTGCATTTTGCATCAACGCCGGTATCATAAAGAGTAAGAACCTCACTCATAGCCTGGATTGCATCTTTGGATGTCTTGAAGTTTTCTTTAATGTAGCTGTAGCATGCTTCCATTTCTGTAATAATGTTGTCTACACCTTTGTCCGAAAGAGCGAGCATCATGGCAAAAGGTACGTCTTCCGAGCCTGTAAGAATAGGATGCTCTTTGCGCATGCGCTTCATAATCTCCTGATATTTTTCGTTAATAGCATCCGCTTCGTCAAGATGTCCGGATTCGATGACATTCATTGCCGCAATTATTTCATTTGAATCATCCAATAATTTGCTTCTTCGAATTTTGTTGGTAAGTGCGATTACATTATCAATATATTTCTCGGGATCGTCCTGAAGAGACATTTTGCTTGTAAGAATAAGTTCGATTGTATTGCGGTAGCTTGAAAGTGCACTTGCCTTTTTCTTTAGAATCTGTCTGCACTCCTTGATTTTATCGATGTCAGCCGTTTTATCCGCATTTGTAAAAATCAGTGCCGCAGCAACACTTGTAGTGTCGTAGTCAAATTTAAAATTGCTGTGAATCAGGTTCCTGTTTTCCACAAATAAGTCACATTTTGCTTTGATATTTTCATTCATAACCCCTGTCCTTTCCGGATTCGCGAGAAACCCTATGGTATATAGTTTTTTGGCTCTTATATTCTACCACAAGATGGAAAAGTTGTCATTACGGGGATGTGATAAAAATAGTTGAAACTTCAGTCTTGCAAAGGTATAATACAACCATTGGGAAAGAAAAGGAGAAGTTAACATGAAAAGGAAGCTTAAGATAAGCATTGCCACTTTGTTATCACTTACTTTGTTTGCTGTAACACTCAGCGGATGCGATAAAAAGGAATCAAATGAGACTACGGAAAATAAGGTAGAGACAACTGCCGGGGATTTGTCCGAGTCGGAAACCGAAACTGAAGAGGTTGTAGGTAAGGTTGCACATCCTCAAATTGAGTATTCTTATGCTACAAAAGAGGAAGGCATAGAGTATCTTATATCAAATGATGGTTACTATGACAGATTTACTCAAAACGACCTTGATTATAAAGCCCAGAAGATAGGTGCGAACATGGAAGAATACACGGAGTTCGCAAAGGAGCAGGTTCTTGATTTTACGGAAGAACAAAAACAGGCTATAGATGAGATAATGAATTATATCGAAGTCAGACTTGAGGAAGAAGGTTTAACTTTTCCTGAGATAGAACCTATTGTTTTGATAAGCACTACACAAAAAGAAGAGTGTGAACCGGCTGCATATACACACGGAACTCATATATTCTTTAATGCGGAATATATGGCAAATCCGGGTACGGGTATTTATGCAAAGCTTCTTATGACTCATGAGATTTTCCATTGCATTACAAGAAGTAATCCTGAATTCAGAAAAGAAATGTATAAGCTCATTCACTTTACCGTTCAGGATGAAGAGTTTGAAATACCACCGTCTGTTTTGGAATATTATATAACCAACCCTGATGTGGAACATCATAATTCATATGCAACATTTACGATTAATGGGGAGAAAATTGATTGCTTTACGGCAATGATAACTACAAAGCATTTTGAAAATGAGGGTGAAAGCTTTTTGGATTATATGACTACCGCACTCGTTCCTATCGATGGAAGCGATGTATATTACCTTCCTGAAGATGCATCGGATTTTTATGATGTGTTCGGAAATAATACCGGTTACGTTATTGATCCCGAAGAGTGTATGGCGGACAATTTTTCGTATGCGGTTATTTACGGAATTGACGGACCTCAGGGTCAGGGATATGAATCACCTGAGATTATTAAGGGAATAATATATTATCTTAAGTAATAAAAGAGGACAATGCTATGGCATATTATAAGATAGGCTACTTTTTACTTTTGTTGCCTATAACTCTTATTATGTATCAGATAGCACCGAAGAAATTAAGATGGTTCACATTGTTTATTTCAAGCGTGGTATTTGGTTCATACTTCTCAAAAAAATTTATATTTTATGTTGCAATAACTGCCGCAATTGCATATGCGGCAGCTTTTTTGCTGGATATAATTAAGACGAAAACAAAGAAAAAGCAAAAGGAGCTTGAAAAGGAAGAAAGAAAGCTCTATAAGAAAAAGCAAAAGAAGCTTGAAAAGCTTGTTTGCGTCTGCGGAGTTTTAATTGTACTCGGCATACTCTTATATCTTAAATACTACAATTTCTTTGCGGAAAATGTAAATAATCTGGCAGGTAACGGAAGAACTCTTCTTCGTTTCAAACAGCTTGTTCTTCCGCTTGGTATCTCGTTTTATACAATGCAGGCAATCGGATATGTGGTTGATGTATATTGGGACAAGACAAAGGCACAAAAAAATCCTTTGAAGCTTTTGTTGTTCCTTTCGTTTTTTCCGACCATTATGGAAGGACCGATTGCAGCCTATACCGATGTAAATGAAAAGCTTTATGCGGGAGAAGCTCTTTCTATAGATAATCTGGCACAAGGCTATATTCGTGTTTTCTGGGGTGTATTTAAAAAGCTTGTTATCGCTGACAGATTATATGTGATAGTAACGGAACTTTTTGATAATGCCGGGAATTATCACGGAGCATATATAGCTGCCGCATCAATCATATATACTATTCAGCTTTATATGGAATTTTCGGGTTGTATTGATATCGTTATAGGTAGTGCGAAGATGTTTGGTATAAAGCTTCCGGAGAACTTCCGTCAGCCGTTTCTTGCAAAAGATGCATCGGAATTCTGGCGAAGATGGCATATATCTTTGGGTGTATGGTTTAAGACTTATATATTTTATCCGGTAGCTATGTCAAAGCCTGTAAAGAAGTGGACGAAGTACGGAGCAAAGCATGTCGGAAAGTATGTAACACGTCTTGTTGAGCTTGCGATTGCGCTTCTTCCGGTATGGCTTGCAAACGGACTCTGGCACGGAGCGGCATGGAGTTATATCTGTTACGGTATATATTATTTTGTTGTGATACTTATGGAATCTGCATTGGAACCTGTAAGAACAAAGGTTGTAAAATGCTTTAAAATAAGTGATGAAACAAGCTGGTACAAATGGTTGAGACGTGTTAAGACATGGCTTATCATATTTACGGGCGAGCTCTTTTTCAGAGCCGAAACACTCAAAATAGGTATAAATATGTTTAAGTCCATGTTTGACAGATTCTCCGTCAGTGAGTTATTTAACGGTTCATTTTTGAATATGGGACTTGACAGGCTTGACTGGTGGGTTGTCGCACTTTGTATGATAGTGGTAATTATTGTCGGTGCCTTAAGAGAAAAGCACGAGGATTTTGGCGTATGGCTTGCCGAAAGAAAGCTTGCCATAAGATGGTTTGTGTATATAGCACTTATAGTAGGTGTTATTTTGCTTGGCGTTTACGGCCCGGGACATGAGGAGGTGGATTTGATTTATGCAGGATTCTAAATCAAAAAAACAAAAGCTTCTTCAGACAATAGGATTTTTTGCGGTACTCGGTACGGTGCTCGGAATCTTAAACTATATATTTAATCCGCTCAGACTTGGCATGGTAAAATATGTTACCGAGCATGACAGCTATTATTTAAGTCTTATGGAAGAACCGGAGGATACCGTAGACGTGCTTGTTATGGGTGACAGCCTTTCTTTCGGAATGATTGATACGATTGATTTCTGGGAGCAGGAAGGCATAACCGCTTATATAGCCGGTCAGGCGGGACAGGTTGTTCCCGAGACGTATTTTGAATTAAAAAATATAGTCAAAAAGCAGTCGCCGAAAGTCCTGATTATGGAAACCGGTGTTTTATCACATGATTTTTCAACGGAAATGCATATAATGGTTTACCAGACCATGTATAATTTACTTCCGGTAACAAAATACCATGAGCTTTGGAAGGTGATGCTCGGTGATAAGGACAGCCCTACAAAGGAGCATTTTAAGGGCTTTGAGATACGTGATACCATAGCGGGATACAGTGGGGAGGAATATATGGTTCCGACGGAAGATACTACACGTGTGCGAGGTATCTCGAGATTTTTTATGAAAAAGCTCAAAAAACTTTGTGATGAAAATGACATAGAACTTATACTTGTCAGTATGCCGTCGCCTGTAAATTATAATTATGAAATTCATAACGGAATTGAGGAATTTGCCGAGGAACTTGGCGTGACTTACATTGATTTTAATCTTATGAGAGAGGAAATTGCACTCGACTGGAATACGGATATGCTTGATTATAACGATCATTTAAATTATTACGGTACTAAGAGAACAAGTAACTGGCTTATGAATTATTTAAAGGAAAACTATGACATAGAAAAAAGGACGGATGAAGAGCTTGTGAATCGTTGGAATAATGAGCTTAATGAGTTTAAAAAACTGTTTTTGGCAGAGTGATTAATGACTTTACTTTTTGACGTTTTAAGTATATTATATAATAAGTGATATTTGTGAAAAAAAGTCATATTTTTTCATATTTTTTTGTGGAATGAAAATAATAATTTAGAGAGATTACTACTTGATTTTTTATAATTGAGAAACAATTTTAAAGTATAAATATAGGATGGAGAATAAAATGGAAAACTCGGGAAGAAACGGAAATGGAGGAAGACAGCAGGGAACAAGACCACAGGGAACTGGAAGACCGACACAGGGAACAAGACGTCCGCAGGGAAGCGCAAGACCGACACAGGGAACAAGACGTCCGCAGGGAAGCGCAAGACCGGCTCAAGGGTCAAGACCACAGCAAAGAAGCACAAGACCGACACAGGGAACAGCAGGAAGAACACAAAGTCAGCACAAAACATCCTCATCACAGCATGGTAACGGTCCAACGGTCAGAAGAAGAAATCGGAAAAATGAAAAAGTCAAAAAAGTTATAAAAATTGTTGGCTACATTGCATGTGCCATACAGTTTTTATTCAGTATATTGGCAACGATTTATATAATAAGACTTAAACTTGTACCGACGTCATATATCGTTACGGTAGATATATTATTGATTGTTTTATTGGCACTTTTTGTATTCATGCAGAAGTGGCCGATACCTGGCATTATAGCCACGTTTTTGTCGGTTATAGTAAGTACTATTTTGGTTATAGGATGTTTTTATATCAAGTTTACCTACAATAAGATTCAGGACATGTCCGGAGTTGATACAAAGGTAGATAATGTAAATGTTTATGTAAGGGTTGACGATCCGGCACAGGGAATAACAGATGCTGACGGATACGTATTCGGTATATTGTCTACGCTTGACAGAACCAATACCGAGAATATCAAGAAAGATATTGAAAGCATCCTCGGTCATCAGATAAATACAATTGAGTTTGATACCGTACAGGATCTTGTTCTCGGACTTTATTATAATCAGACTCAGGCAATTATTTTGAATAATGCATATATGAGCTTTGTTACGGGTACCGAGGGATTTGAGGATACCGAAAGTAAGATAAGATCAATCTACAATAAAAATTACGAAAGTAAGATTACCGAAGAAGAAGCAAATGAGGATTATCTTAAGAGTGAAGGAAGAGTATTTACCATACTGTTAAACGGTGTTGACACAAGAGGAAGCACAATAACAAACAGTAACAGTGATACAAACATCCTTATGACCGTAAATATGGATACTCATCAGATACTTATGATAAGTACTCCGAGAGATTATTATGTTCCGCTTTCAATCTCGGGAGGAGCAAAGGATAAGCTTACTCATTCGGGAGCATATGGTGTGGATGTAA
>JAFSZR010000247.1 GCA_017459135.1 Lachnospiraceae bacterium
AATGCTTTTCTTTTCCGGTAGGAATACCGTTTACCTTATGTGTGGTTTCCGCATACCAGTCAAAACATACGTCAACCCCAACCTGAACATATTCGCCCTTTTGCGGTTGTCCTCCGTCGGCAACCATATCCTCGATAGCCCTGACCTTTCCGAAATAATAATCGGCATGCACAATAAGATTTATGACTCCGAATCCAACCAATAACAGAATCACAAAAAATATAAGTACTATACTGAGTATAAGACCCGATTTTCTCTTTTTGACTTCCGGACTTAAGTTTGACATTTTTCGCACCCCTTTTTAACCTTTCTTCCTATTATATATGTATTTTTAAACTTCCTGCCCATTATACAAAAAGTGCAGAGGTTTTTCAACCTCTGCACCCAAATAAAATCATTTTCGGTTGTTTAGACCTTTACGCCTTACCTACTGAACCAAACAATTCCATCTTTTCTTTAACTGTAGCCTTGATTGCATCAGCACCAGGAGCAAGAAGCTTACGTGGGTCAAAGCCTTTTCCTTCAAGGTCCTTGCCTGCCTCGATATACTTTCTTGTTGCTTCCTGGAATGATAACTGACACTCAGTATTAACGTTAATCTTTGAAACGCCGAGTGAGATAGCCTTCTTAATCATATCCTCAGGTATACCTGTACCACCGTGAAGAACAAGAGGCATAACTCCGGTCTTCTCCTGAATAGCTGCAAGAGTATCAAAGCTTAATCCTGCCCAGTTCTCAGGATACTTTCCGTGAATATTTCCGATTCCGGCTGCAAGCATATCTACACCAAGATCAGCTATCTGCTTACACTCATCAGGATCTGCGCACTCACCTGCACCGATAACACCGTCTTCCTCACCACCGATTGAGCCAACTTCTGCCTCAATTGAAAGTCCTAACTGATGTGATACGGCAACAAGTTCTCTTGTCTTTGCGATATTCTCTTCGATATCGAAATGAGAACCATCAAACATGATTGAAGTGAAACCTGCTTTAATACACTTATAGCATCCTTCGTATGTACCATGATCAAGATGAAGAGCAACAGGAACTGTAATTCCGAGCGATTCATCCATAGCCTTAACCATAGCTGCAACCGTCTTAAATCCGGTCATATACTTACCTGCACCTTCAGATACACCTAAGATTACAGGTGAATTTAATTCCTGAGCAGTTAAAAGAATTGATTTTGTCCATTCAAGGTTATTGATGTTAAACTGACCTACTGCATATTTGCCTTCTTTAGCCTTCTTCAACATCTCTGTAGCTGAAACTAACATTATTTTATTTCCTCCGTTTGTTTATTTTTGCTGCACTTGACTATATAAATTAGAATAGCCTAACAACCTGCATATATTATACTATAAGCTTTATCAAAAATAAAGATGATAAATTAAGAAATTATTACTCAAAATATCATCTTTATTTTACAACTTTTTATATATTATTTTTTCAAGTATTTCTTTAAATACTGTCCCGTATAGGACTTTTTGATTTTTGCTATTTCTTCGGGCGTACCCTGAGCAACCACGGTCCCTCCGTTTTCTCCGCCTTCCGGTCCCATGTCGATAATATAATCCGCCGTCTTTATAACATCCAGGTTATGCTCTATAACAACAACCGTATTGCCGCCCTCGCAAAGCTTTTTAAGTATATCAACCAGCTTATGAACATCGGCAAAATGGAGACCCGTTGTCGGCTCATCAAGCACATAAATGGTTTTCCCCGTACTTCTTCTGCTAAGCTCCGTAGCAAGCTTAATACGTTGAGCTTCACCACCCGA
>JAFSZR010000248.1 GCA_017459135.1 Lachnospiraceae bacterium
TCTTTATAAATCTATATTTTATTTATATGACCTACGTGAAAATCATAAAAAAATCATATTAGATAAAAACTGCAAAATTGACACACTTTGCATTTTTTCGTCTTATCTCGGAGCCATAAGCTTGGTAATTCCGGCTTTTAATCCGTCTATTGTAAGCGGATACATATCGTAAATCTCAGCTAAGGTCCTTTCGGATTCCATCCAGGCAAGGTCATTAAGCTTACCGTGGAATCTCGGATTTAGCCAAATCGCCTTCTTATATTTATCACGTAAAAGTTTATTCCATTCGTAGCCGCTTCGTCCGTCGTTCGGACCACGATAGTTTCCGTTTATGTCAAACAATTCCTCAGGTGCCATCTGAGCATCTCCGACGATTATTACCTTATAATCCTTATCGGTATGTCTGAACAGATAATCCAAATCTACCCAGTTGCCCATTTCACATTCGGCATCCTTATAAACCTTGCTGTATATACAGTTATGGAAATAATAGGTTTTAACGTCTTTAAAATGATTTGCCTTATGAACCGCCTGAAACAAATCATTACAAAGCTCGGAAAATGGCATCATGGTTCCGCCGCAATCAAACAAAAGTAAAAGCTTAACGGAATTTTTACGAGGCTTATCAAATTCAAGCTTAAGATATCCGCCGTTATTACAGGTTGAATCGATGGTTTTATCAAGATCAAGCTCGGTTTTTGCCACATCAAGCTTTGCGGAAAACTGTCTTAATCTTCTGAATGCCATTTGAAACTGCCTTATATCAAGCGTTTTATCATGTCTGAAATCCTGATATTTTCTTTCGCCCATAACCTGAAATGCCGATTGTTGCCCAGGATGACCACCGATACGAAGACCTCCAGGATTACGACCGCTGTGTCCGAATGCCGAACCACCGCTCGTACCTATCCAGTAATTTCCACCGTTATGCTCTTGATTCTGCTCGGTTACACGTTCACGATACATTCTCTTGGTTTCGGCCATATCACGCTTTTGAATATAGCTGTATATATCGGCATTTAACTTGGAAGTATCCATTTCGCCCTTATCAAGAAACTTCATAATTATTTCCGGCGGCATCTCCATGTCTATATGGACATTTTTGAAATATTCCATAAATGCCATGTCGAATTTATCATAATCAGATTCAGTTTTAACAAGTATCATTCTTCCGAGGTTATAAAGACCTTCAAGGGATGAATATGCAAGTCCCTTATCCAGAGCCTCCATAAACGTTACCCATTCGGTAAGAGAAACATTTAAACCCTTTTCACGAAGAACATATAAAAAATCGGTAAACAATTAATAAACTCTCCTCTTGTTAACTATATCAACATCTTCGTCTTTTTTAATCAAAACACCGAGATAAGGAAGCTTTGTCCTGATTATCTCAGGGTCGATTCCGCCGATTGTAAGTGCATTTAACCAATCGATTAATTCGGATGTACTCGGCTTTTTTCTTACTTCCTTAATACTTCTTATCCAATAAAACGTGTCCATAGCCTGTTTTAAAAGATTTTCATCAATATTTTCAAAGTGAACTCTTACGATTTCATCCATTTCTTCCTTTTCAGGGAATGCAATATAATGGAAAATACATCTTCTAAGGAAAGCATCAGGAAGCTCTTTTTCGGCATTTGATGTAATTATAACTATAGGTCTTGTCTTAGCCTTTATGGTTTCCTTGGTTTCATGAATATAAAATTCCATCTTATCAAGCTCCCAAAGCAAATCGTTAGGAAATTCAAGATCCGCTTTATCTATTTCGTCTATAAGGAGAATTACCTGTTCCTCGGATTTGAAAGCTTCACCGAGCTTTCCGAGCTTTATATAACGCTTAATATCATCGACACCTTCTTCGCCGAACTGGCTGTCGTAAAGTCTCTGAATCGTATCATAGACATAAAGACCGTCCTGAGCCTTAGTTGTAGACTTGATATTCCATATATAAAGCGGCATATTAAATGCCTGGCTTATAGCTTCGGCAAGCATGGTTTTACCTGTTCCCGGCTCACCTTTTATAAGTAATGGCTTCTCCAAAGCTCTTGCAACATCAACAGCAGCCATAAGCTCAGGTGATGCAACATATTCCTTGGAGCCTGTAAATTTCATTTCGTTCATGTTTTTTCTCCTTATTATTTCTTAATGTGTTTATTCTCTTATCTGTCCGTTACCGTAAATTATAAATTTGGTTGATGTAAGTGCCAAAAGTCCCATCGGACCTCTTGCATGAAGCTTCTGTGTTGATATACCGAGCTCCGCACCGAAACCAAACATAAATCCGTCCGTAAATCTTGTTGATGCATTTACATATACGCATGCCGAATCAATTTCATCAAGAAATCTTTGAGCATTTTCGTAATTTTCTGTAATTATCGCCTCCGAATGACCTGTGCTGTAATTATTGATATGGTCTATAGCTTCGTCAATGCTATCAACAACCTTAGCGGAAATTATCTTTGCCAGGTATTCGGTTCCGTAATCTTCATCGGTTGCCGGCTTAATATATGATGAAATGGATGTTGCGATTTCATCGCCTCTTATTTCACATTCGTTTTCCGAAAGCATATCAACTATCATAGGAATCGCTTTGTCGGCTATATCTTTGTGTATTACAAGAGACTCACAGGCATTACATACTCCGAGTCTTTGAAGCTTTGCATTTTTAATAATAGGAATTGCCTTTTCCATATCAGCCGTTGCATCAACAAATATATGGCAGTTTCCGGTTCCTGTTTCGATTACCGGAACTGTTGCATTTTCAACAACGGTTCTTATAAGTCCGGCACCGCCTCTTGGAATGAGTAAATCAACGTATTTATCAAGCTTCATAAACTGTCTTGCAATTTCTCTGTCGGTATTTTCAATAAGATTAATCGCATCTTCGGTAACACCTTCGTTTCTTAAAACCTCTTTTATTACCTTAACCAATGCGATGTTTGAATTGATACAATCACTTCCGCCTCTTAAAATAATGGCATTTCCGGTTTTAAATGTAAGAGCAAAGCCGTCAATTGTAACATTTGGTCGTGATTCATATATAAATCCGATAACACCGATAGGAACACGCTTTTGACCGATAACGAGACCGTTAGGGCGCTTTTTCATCGATAATACTTCTCCGATAGGATCCTCAAGTGCTACTACTTCTCTCACACCTTCAGCTATACCTTCAAGTCTTTCAGGAGTAAGCTTAAGTCTGTCAAGAAGTGCATCCGACATTCCTTTGCTTTTTGCATATTCCATATCCTTATCGTTTGCGGCTATTATCTCATCCGCATGCGCAACCAAAGCATCAGCGGATTTCAAAAGTATATTATTCTTTTCGTTTTGTCCGAGCTTTGCCAAAAGTCTTGATGCAGCTTTGGCTCTTTTTCCTAATTCTTCAAGCATGTGTATTCTCCTTATAAATATTCTCATTAATTTTATTCTATTATCCTTTCCTCGGTAACAATAACCTGAGGTTTAATATCATAATCCTCCGAAGGTAAATCCGGGAATATCTGTAATTCATAACATACGGCAACAGTTTGGCATTCCGGATGTTTTGATAAGTATTTATCATAATATCCGCCGCCGTAACCGATTCTTTTTTTATCTTCCGAAAATACGGCTCCCGGCATGATAATAAGTGTCTTTTCATCGGGGACCAATACTTCGTCGGAATCGGGTTCTTTTATTCCGTAAGCGCCTTCTTTAAATTTTGTATCCTTCTCATATCTGTAAAATTGCATCTGCTTATCGATTACTCTCGGAAGCCATACTTTTTTTCCGTCTTTAAAGCTTTGCTCCATAAGATAGGTTAAGTCAACTTCATTATTTATAGACATATAAAGGCATATATTATCTGCATTATCATATACATCAAGATCAGTTATGTCATTGCATATCCCTCTTGATATATATAATGCTTCTTTTTTATCAAGACTGTTTCTTAAAAATAATACGCTGTCTCTAATATCTTTTTTGTTCATTGTTTTTTCTTCTTTAACGGAATATCCTTTACGTGAGTTATGGATCCGTCTTTTTCCTGAATATTTATATTATTAAGCTGGCTTACAAGATTACCCTTAACACTGTCTATAAATTCACGTCTTAAAATCGCCTGCTCTTTTTTTTCTTCCTCGGTCAAACCCTCGGGGGTTTTACTTTTATGTGCAAGCTCATTTATTCTTTTTATCTTTTCATCAGTCATTTCTTTTTGTCTCCCGATTTATATTATAAGATAATAATTAATTCTTGTATCCTTTATTTACTATAAAGTCAAACGTATCGAATTCTTCGGAATCGTGTGCGATAAATAGTGTTCCTACATCTTCGCCGTCAATAAATTGATTTATTACCTCAAGATCCTCGGCACTTAAGATTGCCATATCGGCACCCGAATCGGTTGCGATTCTGGCAGCGGAAATTTTAGTGGACATACCTCCTGTTCCGTATAAAGATATGGCATCCTTTGCCATTCCGTCGATTTTTTCGTTGATTTCCTCAACAATCGATATCTTCTTAGCGTCCGGATTCTTATGCGGATCATCGGTATAAAGACCGTCAATATCGGATAATATAATTAATAAATCGGCATTTATAAGATGTGCAACGATAGCTGAAAGTGTATCATTATCACCAAACTCTATTTCTTCCGTAGCAACCGTATCATTCTCGTTTACAATAGGAATAATTCCCTGTTGAAGTATTTCATTTAATGCATTTTGCGCATTTTGTCTTCTTTCGTCATTTGTTATGGCATCAAAAGTCAAAAGTACCTGAGCTGCCAGGTGATTATATTCCATAAATAATTTTTGATACATCATCATAAGCTGAGCCTGTCCGACTGATGCACATGCCTGCTTTAAGGAAACGGTTTTAGGCTTATAATTAAGCTTTAAAGTCTGTCTTCCGACAGCAATAGCACCCGAAGAAACAAGAATAATATCTTTATCCTGATTTTTTAAATCACAGATAATACGTACAAGTTTTTCCATTCTTCTGAAATCAACAAGCCCGGTTTCTTCATGCATAAGCGATGATGAACCGATCTTTATAACAATTTTCTTTTTGTCTTTAAGTTTCTCTCTGAAATCCATTTCTTTTCCTCTTTCACAAATATATATAATTTATTCTTTTAATAATCTGTATAAATATCCCGCAACCGCTTCGGCAACCTTAATGCCGTCAATCGCAGCCGAAGTAATACCACCGGCATATCCTGCGCCTTCACCGCATGGGAAAATGCCTTTTATATTACTCATGAAACACTCGTCTCTTAGAATTTTTACAGGCGAAGATGTCCTCGTTTCAACTCCGGAAAGTACGGCATCTTTATCATCAAAACCCTTTAATTTACGCCCGTAATCGTCAATTGCTTCAATTATAGCATTATTTACATAGGCTGGCAAACAATTATTTAAATTGGCAAAAGAATAATTTCCTTTGATATCGGGCTTTATTTTACCTAATTTATCGGATATTTCATTATTCTTGTAATCCTTGAACAATTGAACCGGAATATTTCCGTTTCCTTCATGAAATGCTGCCGATTCAAATTTCTTTTGGTAATATACGCCTGCAAGATTTCCGTATTTTCCGAAACCTTCCGAGATAAAATCTTCAGGCGTTACATTACATACTATCGCACTGTTTGAATTACGACCGTCACGTGCATGATTACTCATACCGTTAACCACGCATTGTTCCTTATCAGATGAAGCATTAACAACAAAGCCGCCGGGACACATACAAAAGCTGTATACATTACGTCCGTTTGTAGAATGATATGTCATCTTATAATCGGCGGTCGGAAGTTTATCAAAAGCATAATCGCCGTATTGAGATTTATTTATCAAATCGGCAGGATGTTCGATTCTCAAGCCAATCGCAAAAGGTTTTGGCTCCATATTAAGCTTATTTTCCGAAAGAATCTCAAATGTATCCCTCGCACTGTGACCTATTGCAAGAACAAGCGCATTTGTTTCAAAATAGCTTTTTACTCCGTCAACCATAGATGTAATTTCGATATTTAGCCTGTTTTTATCCTCATTAATATATGAAAAGCCCGTGAATTTTGAATTAAAATGAATCTTTCCTCCGAGTTTTGTTATTTCATTTCGCATGGAAGTCATAACTTTTCTTAATTCGTTTGTTCCTATATGAGGTTTTGAAAGATATCCAATATCAAAAGGCGCTCCAAAACTTATAAAATCATCAATAACAGCCTTTATTCTACCTGTTTTATCTTTTACACCCGTGTTAAGCTTACCGTCGGAAAACGTACCTGCACCACCCTCACCGAATGATACATTTGATTCGGGATTAATGTCATTTCCTTCCCAGAAACCTTCAACATCCTTAATTCTTTCTTCAACGTCTTTTCCGCGCTCAAAAATAACAGGTTTAAAACCCATTCTTGCAAGATATAAACCTGAAAAATAACCTGCCGGACCCGTACCGATAATTATGGGTGATAGATCCGAAAATCCGGACAAATCAAAAAGAGGTGGTTTATATTTAATGCCATTTGTTAACATAACATTATTATTGTTACCATTCTTTTTTAATATATTTTTTTCCTGAGGTGAACTAACATCAATTGAAAATATGTATTGAAGTTTGGATTTATCTCTTGCGTCCATAGAAAGACGTACAAGCTTTTCTATTTTATATTCGCCTGTTTTAATTAATGCTTTTATTTTTTTATTAAGATATGTGTTTTCGTTTAGTTTATCTTTAATATTATTTTCATCAAAGGAAAATATATCAATCTCATTTATATTAAGTTTTATCTGATTTAGTCTTATCATATATTCCCTCTCCCGCTCTTATACCCGATATAAAAGCATAAGTTAAATTATATCCGCCGCAAATACCGTCTATATCAGTCATTTCGCCTATCGCATACAATCCTTCATGATTAATTACACTCATATCTTCGGGATTTAATTCATCAAGATTAATTCCTCCGGCAGTTACCTGTGCTCCGTCAAAATCTTTTACGGCAGTTATTTCAAGATTAAAATTGTGTAATTTATATATTAATCCATTAATTAATTCATCGCTTAATTCGTCACATGAATTATTGATATTTGTTGATATTATATCGATTATATAACCTGCAAGCTTATCATTAATTATGCTGTTAAGAATCGCTTTTGGTTTACGATTATTATTCTTAAATAATTCGATTATCATGCTGTCTTCCAAATCAGGCAGGAAATCAATATTTATTAAAGCCTTTCTTCCTTCGGAAAGCATTTGTCCGACTTTTCCGGAAAGATTAAAAATCATTATTCCCGAGATACCGTAATCTGTAAATTGTATTTCGCCTTCTTCACAGCCAATGTGTTTTTCGGGATAATCTTTTTCTGTAAGAACAGCTTTTGCTTTAATTCTCACACCGGAAATACCGCTTAAATCTTCTTTAGTAACAAGTCCGCATAATGACGGCCTTAATTCGGTACATAATATGCCGAGTTTCTTGGCTGTTTCGTAGCCCTTAAATGAACCACCTAAGCTTTTATATCCGGCTCCACCGCAGGCAAGTACAACATTTTTTGCAGAAATTGTTTCACTGTCGGTATTTATGATATATCCCTCATCTGTATGATTAATATCATCTACACATGTTTTTAATAACACTTTAATTCCGAGATTTTTAATCATATCAGTAAATGCCCACATAACGGATGAGGCCTGTAAAGAACGTGGATATACATAGGAGTCCGAATCATATGTAACTATCCCGATTGAAAACAAAAAGTCAATTATTTCCTTATCGGGATGCTCGTTTTTAAAGAGCTTTTGCAAAAACATATTATAATCGTTACAGGAAGAATTATAATAAGCATCAAATCTGTTATCATAATTATGATTTGTAACATTACATTTTCCGTTACCCGAAGCATAAATCTTTCTTCCGAGTTTGGCTTCTTTTTCAACAATTATGCAGCTTAATCCTCTTCGTGCGGCTGTAATTGCACATGCCATGCCCGAAGCTCCGCCTCCAATTATACATACGTCGTACATAAAATCTCCTTATTTTCCTAACTTGAAACAGACTCAAGAAAATCAAATAATTCTTCCAAAGAATTAAAAGTAATATTATTTTTGATTTTCTCATATTGTTCTTTATCCAAAATTTTCAATACTCCGGCATCGATATCGGTAAACTCGTATATAGTATCCATATCGTTTAAATATACTATAACATATCCGTCCAGAATGCCGAGTATATATTTATCATTTGAATTATCATTATCGGTTTTATTTATAAATGAATTTACACTCTGTGCCTCTTTTGTATTATATCCGTAAGAAAAAATTTCCGAATCCGCTACTTCATAATCTTCCTGTGTTTCATCGGTAAGAATTACTTCCTCATTAATATTCC
Organism: Lachnospiraceae bacterium; assembly: GCA_017459135.1. Taxonomy (GTDB): domain Bacteria; phylum Bacillota; class Clostridia; order Lachnospirales; family Lachnospiraceae; genus Coprococcus_C. Next base: position 8,384 of record JAFSZR010000248.1, read on the forward strand.
TTTGTTTACGACTATGTCTATAAAGTGCCGATGCTATAAAGTAAGAAATGCAAAATACAGATACCAATAAACCGATATATAAAAATAATTTCTTCATGGCAATCACTCCCTGAAGAAATTATTTCCTAAATCTTATAAAATTATTCGATAATAACTGAAGCCGGAATAGTGTAGTCAAATACGGTAATAAATGTATTACCCGGATTAAGCTTAAGCTCTGTTCCGTCTTCATTGAAGAACTTCGGAACTCCGTTATCCATTTTCCATTTAACAACTTTATACTGTCCGTCTGTAAAATAATATGCATTCAAGCCATCATTATGCCATGAAACGAATCTGTAATAACCATCAGGATCAGACGTATATTCAACCATCATTACGATAACATTTTTGTAGCTTAATTGCTCGTTTGTTACAGCATCAATCTGCGGACCGCCATATTGATATCTGTAATATTTTCCGTCTTCCGCATTATATTCAAAATAAGGAGCTCTGTCAGCACTGAATGCTGTACTTACCTTATTTGCTGTCATTCCGTCTTCCAAAGGCTTATCCTTTGTATTAAATGAGAACATCTTTTCATAGTTTGAACCATGCTGAGTATCATAGCCTTTATTTGATATACCCGATGCAATAAGTTCACTGTTGGTAAATACATTGTGAGGAGCCGGTTTATCATCCGAACGGTAATACATTATCTCTCCGAGATAAATACCGTTTAATGAATTAATACTTGAATCACCTTCAATCATTTCCTGTGCAGTCGGTGACCAACCGTAATGTGCAAATAATCCGTCATACATCTTTGCAAGCTCAACATAAGGAACTCTCGCACTTCTGATAGGTCCGAGTTTTTCTATATTGTCATATTGATCGAATACACATAAAAATCTTGTGATTCCGCCTTCAACAAGTATTTCGTAAGTAACTGCAGCCTGTGAAAGACCTGATTGAGGCATAGCATCTGAAATATTATTAATCATAATACAAAATGGCTTTTGATTTGCATACTTATCTTCAACCCATTCACCGGTAAGGTCGCTTATAACGTATCCGTCTCTTGAAAGAACAGATATGTCTTCGGCTGAACCGTCCATAGTAGCAATCGGTGAAATCTCAATAGACGATTCTGCGGTCGTTGTCTCCTTTGCCTCTTTCTTCTTACCGCATCCGGTTAAAAGCATTGATGAAATCATTGCTCCTACAAGGATAGCTGTTATTTTCTTATTTTTCTTCATAGTCTCGTGTATATCCTTTCATATTAAGTATTTCTTCCTGTTTTTCCTCCATAACGGCTCTTTCCGCATCATCGATATGATCGTAACCAAACAAATGAAGCATACTGTGTGCCGTAAGAAAAGCAAGCTCACGATATATAGAATGATTGAATTCTTCCGATTGGGATTTAATTCTGTCTACATTTAAAATTATATCACCAAGCAGCAATTCTCCGTTATCCTGATTAAAACAATCAACCGATTCTTCTTCAAGATTCGAAAAATCAGCCGGAACTTCGTATTCAATCAAAGGGAAAGATAAAACATCCGTTGGAGCATCTATATCTCTGAAATCCTTATTGATTATTTGTATTCCGTCGTTATCGGTAAATATAACATTAATCTCACATTCATACGGACATTTTACATAGTCGATTGATGCTTCGATTATTTCGTTCACTATTTCCTCGAATCGTTTAGGAATATCTATTTCGGTTTCGTTTTCAATATAAACACTCATTTTTTTCCCTCATTTAACTTTTTTATTATACACTATATCTGCCATATAATCAAGTATTTTGCCATATATATCGTGCTTAATCGTTCTTTTTCCCTTTATAATCATTGTTTTTTGGCTTTTTTAATCTGTTTTCATATGCCTCATAGGCATTTACTATCTTTTGAACAAGCGGATGTCTGACTACATCTTCGCTTGTAAAGTTAACCACAGCTATTTCATCTATATTTCTTAATACGCTTAATGCAACTTCAAGTCCCGATTTTTCGTTCGGAGACAAATCCTTTTGAGATAAATCACCTGTTATAATAGCCTTAGAACCGAAGCCTATTCTTGTTAAAAACATCTTCATCTGGGCAGGTGTTGTATTTTGGGCTTCATCCAAAACTATATAAGCATTATCAAGAGTACGACCTCTCATATAAGCCAGAGGTGCAACTTCTATAAGACCTTTTTCCATATTTTTCATAAAGCTTTCGGCACCCATAATCTCATAAAGAGCATCATAAAGAGGTCGAAGATACGGATCAACCTTACTTTGCAAGTCACCCGGAAGAAATCCGAGCTTCTCTCCAGCTTCTATAGCAGGACGTGTAAGTATAATACGGTTTACTTCATTATTTTTAAATGCCGTTATGGCTTTAGCCATTGCAAGATATGTTTTACCTGTTCCCGCAGGTCCAGTACCGAAAACAATCATATTATTATCGATTGCATCAACATACTTTTTCTGTCCGAGAGTTTTAGCCTTTACGGGTTTTCCGTTAATGGTATGACAAATAATATTTATATCATTATCAAGTTCACTGATTGCCGATACGTCGCTTTCCTTATTTTTTGTAAGTGAAACGGCATAATTTATTTCCTGTTCCGAAATCTCATTTCCGTTTTTTGAAAGATTAATCATTTGTTCAACAACGGAAACAGCTCTTTTTACGTTTTCTTCAACACCGACAATTCTTAAACTGTCATCCCTTAAAACAATAGTTACTTTATAAGCTTTTTCAATATTCTTTATATTCTTATCATACTGTCCGAAAACATTTTGAATATGCTCTTCAGGTACGGTAATAGATTCAATATATGCCATCGGTATCTTCTTCTCCCTGGTTTATAATAGTTATATCAGCCGGCACGCCTATTAATTCCTTTGTAATAATCTTGCCCTGCGCCACGCACTGGTTTTCATCAATCTCTATTTTAACATTATTTTCAAGTATTTCTACCCCTTTTTTATTTAAATCATCAATATAAGCATTTAATTTTTCTCTGGCTTTATTCTCCGCCTCTTTGTTATCATATTGCTTCAATACCGGCTTATACTCTTTTACAAAACTTTTTTCAAATGAAACCGGAAGATAAAAAAACGACCCAAGCTTTATTTTTTTATCAGTACTTACAATGTCATAATTATTGTATTTTATCTTCGGTCTATGCGGATTAAAACATTTTCCGGCAAAACATAAACCATAGTCTTTTATTTCATTTCCCGTATATTCTTTTTCATAATGTGAAAGCTCAAAACAATCATAATAATTACGGGTTACCATCGCATAAATGCTACCGTTTGCCGGTACATACGAGGTTTCGATTAGCTCATCGTAATCATTGTATAAATTTACGGCACCTGTAATTAATATATCTCCCTTTTTTACTTCATCGCCCTTATCCTTTACTCTTGTTCCTGATTCAATATATATATCCGTAATAACACCGTCTTTTACGGCTATTATATTACATGGGCTTATATTTTCTTTGATATTATCGGGAATGATTGTTTCATTTATACTAATATTTAAGCGTGTTCCCTTTATCTCACAGCTTATCCATGCTATATCCTCATAATCCGAACGCAGTTTTTTCTCAAGCATCGAACAATCAATATTTTTTATCGGAGTACCGGGTTTAATATTATATTCGGCAAGTTTATTTATAATTTGCTCATCTGTATATTTTCCTTCTCCGGATACATTTATATCCCAGATAAAAAATGAAAAAGAGTAAATAATACCGATAAATATAATAAGACCCAGCAAAAATATTTTTCTCTTTTTGTATCTGTAAAACAAATACGGTAATCCTGTTTTATCTATAATCTTTACTGTAACACGTGTTTTACCCAAATAATTATCAAGCTCTTTATAAGCTTTCCTGGAAATATGTAAATATTTGCCACCGTCTTTTTCATAGATATTCCATATTTCGATATTGTTTTTGATACAGAGATTCAAAAATCTGTCTTTATTTATACCCGAAATATACAATATTAAATATCCCTTTATCCAAATTATAAGCTTTTTTAACATATATTTATTGATTAACCCAGCTTACATCATTTATCTTACCGCTTATAACCATACATACTTCGGAAAAAGAATCGATTTGAAGCCCGGATCCTTTAATTACCAAAGTTCTTTCCTTGCATTTTACGGAAAGCTCATCCGATTTAAAATTTATTATGCTTTTATATCCGTCTATATGGATGGTTTTATTGTCATATAATATAATCTGAGTCATAATAACCCCGTTTTCTTACATAATATGAAATCAGGTAAATAAA
>JAFSZR010000249.1 GCA_017459135.1 Lachnospiraceae bacterium
AGCTTTTTGGCTTTTCGGTGGATGAGATGCAGGATAATGAGTGGATGTTTTTTATAGAAGATATGATAGATGCAAACAAGGAGCTGTTTGCAAGAGATAATTCACGTGTGAACAGTTTTTCAAAGCTTGCAAAGAGTGTTCAGGCTGAATACATAAAAAAAATAATTGATGCATATGGAGAAGAATTGGCAGATAAAATCGACATGGACATAAGCTGCGCAATTACAGATAAGGATTTTGTAAGTGCGGTCCTGCTTGTTGCTCGTGTGGATGTGACTTATACGCCGGTTCTTTTTTATTCTAAAAATGGCAAACCGGATTACCTTATTGATTTGATTTCTTATGCTGCTAAGTCGGCAATAGAAAAATCCGATGAAGTAGCCATGCTTCACATGGTATGGAAAGATTACAAAAAAATGACAGCTTTAAACAGTGTTCTAAACGGATTGCCGCCTGTTGATACGATACTGATGTCGGCATATGATGATGCGCCTTCTCGACTTATGGAGCGATATGAAGCGGAGCAGGAGGAAATAAAGAGAGTCAATAAGCTGAAAGAGCAAATTCCTACGAAGTTTCAGGTTGTGGATGTGGAATACTTAAGCGGCGTAATTATTGATGATATGCAGTGACTGTTTTGTGACATCCGAAGTGATATAAAACAGTAAGAATTTGCAGAAGAATGACATTATATACAAAAAGAGAAAGGCGGTAATACCATGGATGATTTATTTGCACAGGATATAAACAAAGAGCAAAAACAGATAATTAATGCACCGACCACAACCATTATGCTTGGTGATAATAAAACATACGAATTTAAAGGTGCGGTCGATGATATGACTATGTTTGATTTGAAGGAAACCAAGACAAAAAGCGAGGTACGCAGTGTAAAGAAAACCCTTTTAAATACGTTAAAAGAGCAAAACAAACATATAGATGACGGAACAGTGACCTACGCAAAAAGAAGAGAAACGGCTACGAGCATATTTAAAAATAAGAGCTCAAGTCTTTCCTTTGACTCAAAGTGGTACGGCAAGGACAGCCCGGAGATGGTTCGCGTAAAGAAGACAGTCAATTATATGAACAACATATTGGATGCCGGCTGTGAAAAATATGTAAAGATAGAAAAAGAGGCAAAATATATAGACGGTGAAGCTATGAAGGATGCCTTGCACATAGCTTTTGACGAGGCACATGCGGCATGTGAATTTTATATCAGCGAAAAAGCAAGAAAAAATGAAGCTAAGCATACCGCAGGCATACGTCGTTTAAACAAGATAATCGATATCAGAAATGAAATTGAGAGAGAAAGACTTAAATATGATGCACTCGCAGATGCGTTACAGATAAAATCTCTGGAAAATTTTGACGTTGAACAGGACATGAAGAAATCTCCGAGAGAACTCTCAACAAGACATTTAACTACGAAGGCCGAGATTTCGGAATGGCAGAACCAGGGTAATTCTACGGATGTTTATCGTATAGTTGTTAAGGAGGAAGGTAAAGACGCGGTTTATTATATCAAGGAAAATCTGCCGCTTTTATCGTCCGATCCGGAAGGCTTTTTGGACAGAAGAATTGCCCAGCTTGAGAAAAGCAAAGAAAACATGGACAATGAAAAGGTTGAGCTTCGAATGAAGAAGGCCAATATGGATGCTCAGGATTACGATGCTGCACTTACGTTTTTAAGAGCATTAAAGAAAAGGATTAATGATGCGCCGGAAGCACAAAAGCAGTCTGTAAAGCAAAAAATAGTAGAGCTGTTTTCACATGACTTTGATAAGATGTTTACTTTGTTTTCCATACATAATAAAGCTGTTGAAGCAATGGAAGAGCAGGGTGATAAAAATGACGGTAAGATGGATTGGGAGGAAATCGCCCGTGATTCGGGCAATCCAATGTGCCAGCTTGCAAAATATATCCTTGACAATACAAAGGGAAAGAACGGAGAAAAAATAAAGCTTGAAAAGAAGACGGCTATGGAATGGATTCGTGAAAAAATGGGACTTACGGATGCCGACAATGACATTATTTCGGCGCTTAATAATTTGCATAATCAAAAGAGTGATAAGGGCGTTGAGGATTTGTTCCGCGTATCTATGGGAAAAGAGGTCGAGCTTTTCGGACAGATGCGTGACAGAAGTAACGGAAAAGGTGATGAGCGTGAAATCGCAGCTGCCAACAATACCGGAACCTTTGTACTTTCAAAGATGTGCGGCTTTACTGATGTTGTAACCGAGTCGGATATGCGTATAGTTCGATTTAAAAACCGTCAGGGTGAGATGGTTGAAAGCTTCTGTACAGTGACAAAAGAGGCAGAAGGTGAGGAATATTTAGAGCTCTTAAAGAAAGCTGAAAAGGAAGGTAAGAAGATTGATTATACACCTAAGGCAATCAGGAGTCTGATGCGTCTTCAGGCATTTGATACGTTATGCTTACAGGTGGACCGTCACGGAAGAAACTTTAAGTGTAAGGTGGTTGAACAGGGTGACTCCATTCTTATAACGGATGTTATGAGCTATGACCATGATATGTCATTTTTGGAGGAAAAGCTTGAAGATGCATTTAAGGATTCTAAGACGGGTGAAATCGGTAAAAAGGGATTTTTGCCGCCTATGACCCAAAGAATCAAAAAGGGCAGTCCGGAGTATCGTTATTTGCGTGAGAAATATTTCGGTATCAAGGAACCGGATATTGTTAAGAATTTGAAGATTCCACAGTATCGCCCGCAGTTACGCAACAGACCGGCCCTACAGAAAAATGTAAATAAAATGCTGATGGATCTTCCTTGGAAAGCTAACGGAGATTTGCAGCTTGTTGAGGGAGATTATATCCCGAAGGAGTCATCGCTAATAAATAATTACAGCGGTAAGATATACAAGATACCTCAAGATCCGGGAGAAAATGCCTCTGAGGAAGAAAAGAAAGCATACAGAGAAAAGAAAGAAAAATACGATACATGGTTTGATATTGAGAAATATGCAAACTTAAAATTTATGAGAAATCCTGAAATTGATAAAGAATTCGGAATGAGCGAAGAAGAACAGGAGGAAGCATCCAGGGAACTTGTTGATATAATCGTTAAGCTTAAACCGCTTGTTTTACTTGACGACAGCAGGGAAAAGGATAAGGAAGAGATAAATAAAAAGGTTGCCGAATATAAAGAAAAGCATCCGGATAATAAGCAATCGGATAAAGATATTATCAAACAACATATTGATAAATTCAAAAGAAATTCTTCAAATGAGGAAAAGCGCGAAACTGCCAAGCTGATGAAGCGTTTGATTGAATTTACAAAAAAGTATGATATTCGTAATGTAACCAGTAAGTATTACCAAAATATCGGCGGACTTTTGGACCTTTGGGCACAAAACTTTATCTTTGGTTATATGACTGTAAATGCAGAGGATTCTGTTTTTATGGGAGAATTTGAGGAAGAACAATATAAAGGTGAAGAAAAAGAAGCAAGGGACAAAGCCATAGAGGAGCTTACGGATAAGGAAACCGTAGATATTATAATTCCAAGCCTGCTTAACTATGACAAAAAGTCTTATGATGATTTGGTTGA
>JAFSZR010000250.1 GCA_017459135.1 Lachnospiraceae bacterium
CAGCCTTATTTGCCAATAAGAAGTCCTTCAAAATATCATGCTTTATGCAATAGTCTATCGCAAGCGGTACTGCCTCTTCAAACGGATAATCTTTTGAATACTCTCTTACTTTATCAACATATTGCATATACTGAAACAATGTCGGACATTTTCTTTTTACCTCTTCATTATAGCCCGAGTTAATATTTAATTGCAATACTTTTAACTCAAGGTTTATCTCGTCCGTCTTATGTTCATATGATGATGAAAGACATAATTTTTCTACTTCCGGCTGTTGAACCTTCCCGTTATAAAACACAAAAAACCTGGGATTCGGAAGCTTGATAAGTTTGCTGCCATACAAATTCATCTTAACAATGAGTTTTTCAAGCTGTCTTGCTATGTACATCAGAAATCGAAGCGGTGTGTTTGGATTAACACTCGCCTGTTGTTCAAACAATTGAATATTCATATCAAGCAAACACGACACATCATTTTTAAATGTCATATAAATAGCATTTTCAAGCGTAACTATTTCCAACTCTTCTTCTTTAGTATAGTCGGTATTATTCAAAGCATTATAAAGAGTAAGTAACTCCTTCTTTGAATTAAACAGCATACGAAACACAGTATCCTTATAGTTTCTTATAACCCTTTTTTCGTTAACAATTTCTTCTTCCATATACAACCCTCCCTAAAATCGATTACAAAAATAACACGTAACCTTTTTTATAAATTGAAACGGTTACATAAGCCTATATTAAATTAGCAGGAAATCTCTATCTGACTGATGACAGATGATTTGCGAATCAAAGATTAAAATACTGCTATGTACGGATAGTATCACTATGAAAAAATTAACGCAAGCATAAATTTTTATACACATGTAAAGACATTTTTACATATTAAAAACATACAAGTATGAAAATGCGTGACTTCAAACTCATTAGTTTACATAAAAACGCAACAAATCGTGTCATTTTTAACATCAAGAACGGGATGGCGTTCAAAAAATATGGACCGGAAATTTCCGGTCCATATCAGATAATTATATTAATTACGATTTAATCCTTATTAGTTATCTTTTTTCTTTAAAGAGATTCCAACCATACCCGCAAGTGAAAGAAGCATAAGAACGCCATAAATCATAATACCCTCATCACCTGTCTTAGGGCTTGCTGTAGTAGTTGAACTTGTGGTTGCTTCGGTTGTAACTACTGTAGCAGGAGTTGAAGTGGTTGCTTCCGTAGTTGCCTCGGTGGTCTTTTCTGTGGTCTTTTCTGCCGCCTTTAATATAAATGTAGTAGATACGGAACCATCCGCATATGCAAATGTAAGCTTATGTGTTCCTACCGCCATCTTATCAAGTACAGCAGCCTTAATAGTAGCTATTGTGCTTCCTGCTGTTAACGCTGCTTCAACCTCTTCTCCGTCTACAAAAACACCTGTGCAATCAGCTAATTCGCCATCCGCTCTTACGACAAGATCATTTCCCGAACCCTGAGTAATGGTCTGATCTCCGCCTTCAAGAATTTTGTATTCCTTCTGTTCATCCGGCGCCGGGTCAGCAGCCTTAGCTACCCAATTTGCTCTGAATGTACAAACAACCCCATCAACATATGTAGGCATTTCTGCTGTTCCAAATTTGTAGTCAGCCTCACAACCATCCTGATTAACCCATGAATAATCGCCTATCACTATCGAATATAAATACCATCCTTCTAAATCATAACCATCTCTTACAGGATCGTTCGGAAGTACCGGACTTTGATTACTTGAAAGATTTTGTGTAGATACAACAGCTCCTGCGTATGCACCGGAAAAATCAGAAGAATCAAAAACCACTGTATAATTAGTTATAAGTGTCAAACCTTCAATTACACCCTGTTTTTGAATTATTGCATCATATTGCCCTGATTGGTCGGGTTTAAGTAAATATATTTGCAAAACATAATCACCTGTCGGTGCACCCTCATGCTTTAATCGATCTTTCCAATTAAAATTTCCTAAAGGTTGCCCCTCGTCAAGAGCAAAATGACCAAAATATTCAGTATCAGCATTAAACTTTCTGCTTAATTAGTAAAATTTTACCCTCCCCCACTCAAAAAAAACAACCTCTTATGCCTATTCGGTCGATTTTCGTGTCTATTCGGTCATTGAAAATATGATTTATTTTATATTGACTTGACTTATCTTCTCTATAATGCTAATCTTTCTTTAAGCGGTAATACATCCCCATCTATGGTGCGCCACAACCATATTTATTATCCGCTTTAATCTAAAAAATCCCATCCTGAAAACTAAATAATGAACGGAGTGATTTTATGTCAATCTTAAAAGAACACTTTCCAATGATTAGAGATAGGGAAGCTGTTATAAAGGAGATTAGTCAGAATGCTAATCTTAAATCTACCTTTAATTCATGGACAACGGCTCAGCAAAACCGTTTTCTCGACTACTGCACAGGCGAGAGAGGTCTGAAAATCTGCTATGATCCGTTTTTCAAAGAAGTATTTAATGTTGAATATGACATTTCAAGGCTTAATGATTTTCTTTCATCCATTATGGGTGAAACGGTCGAAATAATATCGGTTCTTCCAAACGAAGGTGCCCGAATATCTTGCGAGAACAATTTACTTATAACCGATATCCTTGTGCGCCTTGAAAACGGAAGTCTCGTAAATGTCGAGATACAAAAGATAGGCTATACATTTCCGGGTGCAAGAGCATCCTGTTATTCCGCCGATTTGCTGCTTCGGGAGTACAAGCGCATGCGCGATAAAGATGGTAAAAAATTTAACTACAAGGATATTATGCCTGTATATACCATAGTAATATTTGAAGAAAGTCCGGCAGAGTTAAGAACTGTAAATGATTATTATATCCATAAATCTAAAACTATCTTTGACTCCGGAGCCAAAGTCAACCTTTTGCAGAATTTCATCTTTATATCACTTGACAACTTCAAGAATATCCTGCAAAATAGAATCGGAGCAGTTCGTAACGGCTCAAAAAACAACATTTTATCGGGCGATGAACTGTTGCACAGCAGGCTTGAGGAATGGCTTATGTTTTTAAGCGTGGACGAACCCGAGTTAATCGAGGTACTCTTACGCTACAGGCCATGCTTCAGGGATTTGTATGAAGACATATATAAAATGTGTCTTAACACAGAAAGGTTGATGAGTATGTATTCAGAGATATTGTCCGAACTTGATAGGAATACTGTAGTCTATATGATTGATGAATTGAAAGCCAAGGTTGATAGTCAAAAGGCTGAAATCGACAATCAAAAGGCTGAAATCAAACAAAAAGATGCTGAGATTGAACGTTTAAAAAAATTACTTGAAGAAAAAGCTTAAAAAATACAGGCTTGGTTTATTATGCCAAGCCTGTTCCTTTTAAATCTTTATTAATTATCTTTTTTCTTTAAATTCATTCCAACCATTCCTGCAAGCGAAAGAAGCATAAGTACACTATAAATCATAATGCCTTCATCACCTGTCTTAGGGCTTGCTGTAGTAGTTGAACTTGTGGTTGCTTCGGTTGTAACTACTGTAGCAGGAGTTGAAGTGGTTGCTTCAGTAGTTGCTTCAGTGGTTGCTTCCGTAGTTGCCTCGGTGGTCTTTTCTGCCGCCTTTAATATAAATGTAGTAGATACGGAACCATCCGCATATGCAAATGTAAGCTTATGTGTTCCTACCGTCATCTTATCAAGTACGGCAGCTTTAATAGTAGCTATAGTACTTCCGGCTGTTAGGGTTGCTTCAATCTTTTCTCCATCAACAAATATACCTGTACAATCGGTAAGGGCACCGTCTGCTTTTACGACAAGGTCATTTCCCGAACCCTGAGTAATAGTCTGGTCTGCTCCCTCAAGAATTTTGTATTCCTTCTGTGTATCCGGTGCCGGATCTGAAGGTTCTTCTGCCTTTTCTACCCATTTAGCTTCGAATGTAAAGCTACTTATTTCTGTTCCACCTTTCGCCAGTTCTCCATTTACAAATTCGCTTCCAAAAAGATAATTATCATCACCAAAGAGTTCAGAGAAATCTCCTGAAGGTCCTTCATTAAATACTTCATTAACCAGATACCAGCCTGCTAAATCATAACCATCTCTTGTTGATGTTGGCTTTGCGGGTCTTTCACCCACATTTAAAGTCTGATCTGCTACCGCACTTCCGCCGTTAGAGTCAAATTTAACGGTGTAAGTTGCAGGTGCAGTTCCTGTATATGTAACACTAAATCCATAATCACATGCAACAGATGATTCTCCATCAGGAATATATTCTCTAAGATATCCCCTATATGTTGTTCCCACAACAGGTGTTGTACCTTCACTAACCATAACCTCTGCCCATTTTACATCGTTCAAACTTACAAAACCTACATTTTTGATTGCACAATAACCGCTTGAGTTAGGATTTAGTACTCTTAATTCCCACGTTCCTCCATCTGCCGGAGTAGTGACACTTCCATTTGCATCTGTTGCAGAAATTGATAAACCATCTGGATTAAACTGAATATTCATATCTGTTCTAGAATAGCCTACTGCCTTTACCGCAACCGGCTTAACTGTGATAAACACCAACGCAAACGCAGCAATAAAGCACATCAATCTTTTTAATTTTTTACTCATACCTTAATCTCCCTTCTGATTAATAATATAAGGAGATTTTATCCATCTCAAACCAGAAAAACAACCCAATTTGTCTATTCGGTCGGTTTTCGTGCCTATTCGGTATTAAAATAAATAATTGCTCAGCGAACTTAAATTTATCACGCGGAGCGTGTCGGTTATATAGGTGTGTAAAAAAGGAACTCCGAAAAGTTGCTAAGCATAGCATTTAGCGTCAGCGCGCTATGCGAGTAACTATTTCGGAGTTCCTTTTTTATACCATTCTATATAACCGACCGAAGCCTATGCAGCCTCTTCCTTCTTCTTTCCGATATGCTTCTTGAAGAAATGCCACATTGGACCTGTGATGCAGATTGAAGAATAAGCACCGCAGACAATACCTGCCATAAGAGTGAAGGTGAATTCCTTAAGTGCAGGAACACCCATGATGAAGAGAACAAGTACCATTATGAAAGTGGTAAGAGAAGTATAAATACTTCTTGTAAGTGTCTGGGCAATACTTGTATTGACAACCTCATCAAGCTCTACGTTTCTGTCCATAATCTTCATATTCTCACGGATACGGTCAAATATGATGATGGTCGCATTGATAGAGTAACCTACGATAGTAAGCATACATGCGATAAATGTATTACCAACCGAAAGTCTTGCTACGGCATAAATAGCGAAAACAACCATAACATCATGGATAAGTGCAAGCACCGCAGATGCACCAAATCTTAAATCCGAGAATCTTATTGCAATATAGATAAGCATAAGAATGGATGCAATGATGATAGCTATAATGGCATCCTTTTTCATCTCACCGCTTATGGTTGAGCTTATACTCTGCTCACTGATTTCCGAAACTTCAAATTTATCCTTGATTGATCTCTCAAGACTTGTTGCCTGATCCTCGGTAAGCTCAGGAGTCTTGAAGATTACCTGATTAGAATCCTCAACTGTCTGAATCTGAATATTTGCGGCAGATAATCCGGTTGCATCAGTTATAACAGGAACGACCTCATTTTCTGCTTTTTCAAGATCAAAGACCTCTTCGCCCTCAAATGTAACGGTAGTTGAAGTACCGCCTGTAAACTCAAGTGCATAATTAAGAGATGATCCCTTTCTTGACTTGTTAACAGGAAGGAAGATAAGTCCTCCGATTATTACTACAAGAGAGATAACAATACAAACTCTTGAAATCTTAATATAGTTAACTTTCTTAGGCGGCTTAGCCGAACCGTAAAGCTTTTTATTGGTAAGTCCAAGATCTACCGCAATCTTAAGTAAAAGCTTAGTAATAACGATTGCTGTAAACATTGAAAGGATAATACCTATCATAAGTGTGGTAGCAAATCCTTTAATACTACCTGTACCAAGCATCATAAGAACGAATGCTGCGATAAGAGTTGTGATGTTACCATCAAGGATTGCCGAAAGAGCCTTATGGAAACCTGCCTCAACAGCGTTTCTTACGCCCTTGTCTGCTGCTATCTCTTCTCTGATACGTGTAAATATGATGACATTTGCATCAACCGCCATACCGATTGAAAGTATGATACCTGCAATACCCGGAAGGGTAAGTGTAACTGTTCTTACGCTTAATACTAAAAGCATAAGCACAATATATGCAACAAGTGCAATTGAAGCAATGAAGCCCGGTAAGAAGTAAAGTATAATCATAAGAAGACATACAAGACCAAAACCTATTGCACCTGCGATAAGGCTTGTTGAAATAGCCTCACGACCAAGCTTTGCACCTACAATATTGTACTGAAGCTGTGAAAGTTCAAGAGGAAGTGCACCGATTTTGATGGTTGATGCAAGTCTCTCAGCCTCATCATAGTCCTCCATACCATCTATAACCGCATTACCTCCGGTAATTGCAGTCTTAACTCTTGGAGCACTTACAACCTCACCGTCATAGATTATATAAATGATATTTCCAACGTTTGCAGAAGTAATATCCGCAAATTTCTTTGTTCCGTCATCGGTAAAGTTAAGTTGTACAAGATACTCTCTGATACCTGTTGTATCATTTGTATCTGTTGCCGCAGCTGCTTCTTTTACATCAGCACCTGTAAGCGCTGCTTCATAATCAAGTCCCTGTGACCAATAAGCGTAGTTGGTTTCATCAAGGAATAAAAGCTGTCCCGGCTGACCGAGTTCATCAAGAATATCGTGAGCGTCATATTTGCTGGTGTCTACAGGGATTTCAACGGTAATTCTGTTATCGCCTTCCTTATAAACCTCACCCTCGCTGCTGTACTCATCAACTCTTCGCTGAAGCTTGTCTATAGTTGCATCTATCTCTTCATCGGAAGGTTTCTCATCTTCTATCTGATAAGTAACACTGAGTCCTCCCTGAAGGTCAAGGCCCAAAGGAATATCTTTTGCCTTACCTGTTTTTTCCTTTCCTACACCTGCAATTGCCATGTAAATCGCTCCTGCAAGCAAAAGCAGAAATACAAGCAGCTTAATTACAGCATTCTTTTTAGCTTTCTTCATCTCTACACTCCTCTTCTAAATCGGCCAAAGCAGCCTTTATCATAATGGCACATTCGACACGCTTTTGCTGCATCTTACAGCCGATGTCATATGTATCAAGTATACCGCCGCTGTAAAGGTAAGAATTTGCGGCACAACCACCGCTGCAATAAAATCTTGCAAAACAATCCTTACATTTTTCCTTGGCATATACATTGCAAAGCTTGAATTCGTTCACCACATCCGTATTTTCTATTCCGTCAAATACCGTTCCAAGCTTAAATCCATCTATACCTACAAACTGATGACATGGATAAAGTTCTCCCTGCGGTGTAACCGCCAGATATTCCGTTCCCGAGCCACAGCCTGAAAGCCTTTTATAGACACAAGGTCCGCCGTTTAAGTCAATCATATAATGGAAAAATGTAACCGGCTTTTTCTTCTTATATCTTTCTATGATATCAAGCGCAAGCTTGTCATATTCTTCAAATATCTTCGGCAAGTCTTCTTCACGAATCGAGTAATCTTCCGAAGGTGCTGCAACAACAGGCTCTATCGAAATCTCCTTAAATCCAAGGTCAGCCATCTCCTTGAAGTCATTGGAAAAGTCCGTATTGTTCCTTGTGAAGGTTCCTCTTACGTAATAGCTCTTGTCCCCACGTTTTTCAACAAAGTTTTTGAACTTCGGAACTATTACATCATAGCTTCCCTTTCCGTTTCTCGTAGGCCTCATAAGGTCATGAATACATTTTCGACCGTCAAGACTAAGAACTACATTGGATATTTCCTTATTGCAGAATTCTATAACATCATCATCCAAAAGTACTCCGTTTGTTGTAAGCGTGAAACGGAAGTTTTTATTAAACTCCTTTTCCTTGCTTCGACCGTAGGCAACTATCTCTTTGACTACCTCAAAGTTCATAAGAGGCTCGCCGCCGAAAAAGTCTACCTCAAGATTTACTCTGCTTCCGGAATTCTCTATAAGAAAGTCAATAGCCTTCTTTCCCACCTCAAGGCTCATAAGCTCACGCTTTTGTCCATGATACTCACCCTCATCCGCAAAGCAATACTTGCATGCAAGATTGCAATCATGCGCTATATGAAGACATAAGGCTTTGACCACTGTTTTTCTCTTTTTAAAATCAACTATGACATCCTTGTAAACGTCCTCCGTAAAAAGCTGACCCGATTCTTTCAGCTCTTCGATATCGGAATACGCCTCATAGATGTCAAACTCCGAATATTTATCACCGTACTTTTCTTTGATTGCGGAAGCTATCGCTTTCCTGTCTTTTTTTTCGAACAGGGCAATCATATCATATACAAGCTCGTCCACCACGTGAACCGAACCGCTGCACACATCAAGAACGATATAATATCCGTTATTGATATATTGATAAACCATCTGTGGTACCTCTTTTAATAACGCAACTAAAGAGGACTATCGAAGATAATCCCCTTTAATTAGGATATTATGTATCGTCTTTCTATTATTTATTCTCGCAGCTCTGGTTTCCTACAGTGCATGAAGTCTTACATGCTGACTGGCATGAAGTCTGGCACTCGCCACAACCGCCCTTAACTACTGTGCTGTTTAAAGTCTTATCAGTTAAAGTCTTAATTCTCTTCATTTTTAAATTCCTCCTGAGTTTATCTCATTTTTTTCGTTGCATAAAACATCATGCAAATCATAACATTTTTTGATAAAATGCTACAGCTAACGCATATTATAACATAAAAAAACTATAAAGAAAAGCTATTTTTTCAGCTAATCATTCCGCCAAGCATACCGCCGCAAATGCATAAAATTACCGTACTTAAACCTTTTGCCGAAATCACGTTATCTCCATGTGAAATAAGCATTGATGCCGCAAGAATTATTCCAACATACAATGCACCAAGCAAAAGCCCCCAGATATACTTTTTTTCTTTCATGCTCTTTCCTATAACGATACCGCCGATTGATGAAGCAAGTATGTAGGTAAGCGTAATAGCAAAATTAACCTTACTTTCATCAAGGCCAAGCTTATACATAAGAAATGCTATTAAAAGCAGCATAAATCCCGTCACAAGATAGGATATGATAAGGGCGCGCAGCATATTTGTAAATCTTTTTGCAACAGACATTTTCCCACCTCCGCATATTATTTTACTAATAATAAATATGTACACGCAGTGAGGTTTATGTCTTTATTTTATTTAACTAACGCTAATCTCTCCGGCTTTTTTAAGAACAGTCTTCGTAATAATCGGTCCGAAAAGCTCATATATAACAACGCCGCATAAAACGATGGTTTTTATCTTTCCGCCATAATCCGGAAGTGTAGCCGCCGCCGAAGAAGCAAGACCTATCGCAACACCCTCCTGCGGAACAAGAGTTAATCCCAGATATTTTCTTACCGGCTTAGGTGCTTTTGTAACCCGTGCGCCAAATGAAGCCCCGAGATATTTTCCTATAACTCTTCCTATTACATAAATCGTTCCGACCAGTCCGACCGATGTAATAACCGTTACATCAAGCGATGCTCCGGAAATTATAAAAAACATCATATATATAGGCGGTGTAATTCTGTCAACCGGCTCATATATCTTGTCGCTGAATTTTGACAGATTAACAAATACGGTACTAAGCATCATACAGGCAAGAAGTGATGAAAAGCCTACTTCGTCCGAAACTCCCAGGCAGATAAAAATCATCATTATAGTCACGGCAAGTCTGTTACCTCTTCCGGTATAAAGCTTAACAAGAAACGTCATGATTATTCCGAGAATAATACCAAAGGCAAGTCCGCCGAGAAGTTCTATACAAGGCTCAAGCAAAAGTCTTCCGAGTGATACATTTCCGCGTGCCACAATAACATTTGCAACAGCCATTGAAATACCAAATGCCATAAGTGCAACCGCATCATCAAGCGCAACGACAGGCAAAAGTGTCTGTGATACAGGGCCCTTTGCCTTATATTGTTTAACTATCATAAGCGTTGATGCTGCAGCCGTAGCCGAAGCTATAGCACCCATAGCAAGTGCAAACGGTATATCAAAACCACATAAAAGCATTATCGTATCAACCACAAATACTGCTCCAAGCCCCTCGGTAATACCTATAACTATTGGAGCTTTTCCAATTTTTTTCAAAAACGAAATCTTAAATTCCGCACCGATTGAAAACGCTATAAAGCCCAACGCAACTTCCGAAATTATAGAAACACTGTCCAAAAATTCCTGGGACAAAAGCTTTATACAATTCGGTCCGATCAAAAGTCCGATAACCAGATAACCGGTAACATTAGGCAGCTTTAATTTCTTTACAATCTTTCCCGCGATAAGTGCAGCAAAAAGCATTATCGCAATATTTATCAGAGTGTTCATTCTCATATCTATGCACCAAGTCCCTCTACAAATAATACAGGAACCGCAAACATGATACCTGTGTTAGGCTCATCAAGCCCTACTACTTTTCTAATTACGTCTTTAGCCTTTTCCATCTCGACATCATCCATAACAAAGAGCATGGTTTTTACGGTTTCGTTTTCATCATCGTCAGCAAGTATGGACTTAAGCATACTGAACATAGGAAGGTCATCCATCTTTTCTATAATGCTCGCCATACCGGTTCCGTCAAGTATGGTTCCGCCGTGTACCCCCTCCTCAGCAAGCTCCTTGCAAAGCTCACTGACAAGATTCGCTTTTTTCAAAATAACAATAAGAAGATTCATATTTTTTCCTTTCTATATTTAAATCAAATCACAAATATTTTTAATATTATCATATACTTGTTTAGCATATTTTTTTGTGTCTTCGTTCGGTTGTATAAGGTCGATTACCATAACCGGATACATGCCTGCCCTTCCGGCCGATACAATTCCGTTTATGGAGTCTTCGACAGCAATTGCATTTGCGGGTTCCACATCGAGTGCGGCACATGCTTTAAGATATATGTCGGGATCGGGTTTGCTGTGTTCAACCATATCTCCGTATATAATCTTATCAAAATATTTATTCATATCTTTACTGTCCAAATATCTTTTTGCACGTTCGCTCTGTGTTGAGGTTGCAAGCGCAATTTTGATATTGTGCTCTTTTAAAAAATCCAGAGTTTCTATAACGCCATCTTTTAGCTCAACGCCGTTGGCAAGTACAAACTTCTCAAAATTTTCAATAACTCTGTCACGAAATTCGAGATATTCGATGCCGCGTCCCACTATGGCTTCAAACCTCGGCTTGTTATCAAACTTGGTTCCTCCTGCAACCGCCTCACAGGCTTTTGTCATAACATCATCCGGAACGCCTCTTCTTTTTCCCTCTTCCATATAAAATCTCCGGTACAGTTTTTCCGTATCAAAGATTACTCCGTCCATATCAAATACTACTGCTTCAAACATTTATTTTTCTCCTAATGTCTTTATTGTTATAATCCACTTTCCATCTTTTTTTGTTCCTTCACGTTTAAGAAAACCCTTATTTTTTAATTCTGATATATATCTGTCAACCGTCGATTTGGGAATCTTTGTTTTTTCTGCGATTTGAGTAATAGTAATATATTCATTATTATAAATTGCAATAATTATTTCTTCAGCTTTTTTTCTTGTTGTATTGTTATAGTATTTCTCAATTTTTCTTAAAACTTCATTTCTCAAATTCAAAACCTCATTTTCTGAATTCAAAACCTCATTTTTTGAATTATCAGGCTCATTTTTCGAATTCAAAACCTCATTTTTTGAATTATCAGGCTCATTTTTCGAATTCAAAACCTCATTTTCTGAATTATCAGGCTCATTTTCTTTTTTAAATCCCTCATGAATAAAAATTCTACTGATAAAATAAGAATGTTCATCATCTGTTTCAAATTCAGGCATAGGAGAACCATTTTCACTTACTGCATCAAGAATCTTTTTAAATCCGGTATTTCTACCTTCTGTTAAATGTAATTCCTTTAAAAATTCCCCAATACGTCTATTTCGGTATCGACGATTAGTTACCTTATAACTCCTTAATTGTTCTTTTGTAACAGACCTGACAGGCCCCGGAAAACTCAATATTTCTATTTTTTCATCGTCAATCCTAACCTCAATTGGTTCGCGCTCATCATATGCTTTATGATAAACAGCATTTGCAAGTGCCTCTTCAATAGCAGCATATGGATAATTATAAATATGATCTGCTTCTGCCCTATCAGGATGTTTAATTATTTTTCTTTTTATATATGAATTCTTTATATATCTAAGTGCATCCCTCAACTGTTGATCTATCGGTCCTTTAAAGGTTTGCTCATCTATCACATCACCCCCAAGACCATTCGGAAATGCCACAACATCAATCTGTGCATACGGAAAGAACTTGTCCGGTTCATCGGAGAAGAACAACAAGCCAACATTTTTTGGTTTTTGGTATTCCGGCATATTGCTTGCAATGCCCATATCTTTACAGATTTCCAACAGCGTTCTACTATCAAAATCTTTTATCATGCCACTATTAACATTAGTCAAATATTGCCTTATAAGATTGATATTAAGATTTGAAACCTCTGCATCATGATTAATTCGGTCGTCAAAAGGTATTTTATTTGATAATGAATATAATTCATTCAATTCATCATGCGAAGGCTTTACCGTACTTGACATCTTTCTTATAAAAAATGTCTTTTCCTTTGTTGGTTTTGCTTTTCCTTTTTCATATATAAAATCTGTCGGACTACTATAAGGTCTTACATCCCCTCCGGCAGCCCAAATTACAATCAGCATTTTATTCTGATATTCAACTGGTGCAACAACAGGAAGATAATGTGGTGTAATCATGTTGCACTTATTTAACAAATCCTTCATAATGTCATCAACTTTATTAGTAGGGATACCTTTGACAGGCAGAATTGGTCTTCCATTATCCTCCTCTATACCTATTAAAATGTAACCTCCGCCCCAATTATCTATATCATTTGCAAACGCACAAATAGTTTTCAATGACTCTTCAGGTTTCCAAGATGCTTTAAATTCAATTCTTGCCCATTCAACAACATTACCTTTAAGTAGTGTATTAATATTAGTAGGAAGTCCCATTTTTATGCCACACTCCTTTATAAAAATCGGAGAATTAAGATATCTTAATTCTCCGATTAACTTATACCATAAATTACATTTTGTCAATTAATCTTCTTTTCTTCTCTTAAGAATGATAAAGATAAAACCTCCGACCGCAAGTATTGCAGCTACAAGTATTGCCCACATCCACCAATGGCTTGCAGCTTTTTCAACCGCGTCGGAAACAGCACTTGCAACACTTTCCTCACCAAATGTAAATGTTATGGTCTGCTCCGCTTCATTTCCGGCCTCATCAGTTGCCTTCATGTAAAGCTCATATTCACCCTTCTCGGTTACATTAAGTGATGCCTCATTATTCTTAAGTGTAATGTCTTTTCCGTTCAATGTAACCTGTTCAAGCTTATCCTCATCAAGCTGAAGTGAAACCTCTATGTTGTAATCCTCATTTTTTACTTCTCCGTCTTCAACACCTGTTACGATAAACACCGGATCTTTGGTATCTATAACAAAAGTTGCTGTCTTTTCACTCTTATGTCCAAGCTCATCCTCAGCAGTGATAAGAAGCGTATATGAACCATCTTCTATTTCATCAATTCCGTCGTACTCACTTCCGTTAAGATACATACGAATCTGACAAACCGTAAGATCACTTACAAGATTATCAAGTTCAAGCTCATCAAGATTAAGCTCATTAAATGTCTTCTTATTAAATGTCTTTCCGTCAAAATCTGACAAATCACCTATATTTGGTTTTGATGTATCTATAGTAAAGTGAACACTGCTTGTTGATACATTGCCTGCTATATCGGTTGAGGTAATGGTTATATCATAGATACCCTCTTCCTTAAATGTATCACTTATGGTTGTAGGATTTGCTGTGGCCGCAAAAGGTGAAAAGCTAAGCTGAACCTTTTTGCCATCGGCACCCAGTCTCGTACCGGAGATGGATACCTTCTTATTTGCATAGAACTCATCCTTTATAATTGCTGAGATGCTAACCTCTCCGTCCGTTGAATCATAATTCTTAACACCCGAGAGCGTAATCTCCGGTTTATTTCTGTCGACCGTAACCTTCTGAGAAGTTGTCGCGGTATGACCGACCTTATCATTTGCCGTAAATTCAAATCTGTAAATACCGGTTTCGGTCAAAACTTCCGATAGTGAATAGTTCTTTTGCGTCGGTGTAAGTGTCAGGGTCTTGAAAAGAACTTCGTCCACACCATCACCGGCCTTACGATATATCTCAACCGTACCCTTTGCGTCTGACCAGAATGCTTCATTTAAATTGAAGGAAACTGTTGTAGCAGATGCCGAAGTTCCTCCGTTTGCGCCTGTTATGGTAAGCTGAGGTGCATTTGTATCAACTCTGAAGCTTATGGTTCTTGTAGTTCCCTGGTTATTTGCCTTGTCAACCGCAAAAATATTAATTGTATAATCTGCTTCCTCTGCAAAAGAAAATGTTCTTTCGCTTGTCGGCATAAATGCCGAAGTAGTTGTTGCAGTGTCAGGAACCGTCTTAATAACCTGAATTTGCAAATCACCTGCGTCCTCGTTTGTATCCGACACCGAAGCCGTCAATGTGAGCGGTCCCGTAAGGTTAAGAGTTCCTCTGCTTTCATTATAAACCTGACCACCGTTTACAAGAAGTGTAACTGCCGGGGTGGTTTTATCTATCGCAAATGTAGCCTGTTTAGGAACGGCAGCATTTCCTGCCTTGTCATTTCCTGAAACTATAATATTATGCATGCCCTCGGATGAAAGCACTATATCTGCATAGTATACATCCGTTCCTACCTTCCAGTCTGCATTTACAACATTTCCGTTATCTGTAACAACCATAGCAGCAGGATTGAAGTTATTATCCTTACATGTAAGTCTTACAGTAACATCCGTATTATAGAAGCCATTCGATTTTCCCGAGGTTCCACCGACAATATCAGCTGTAAGTACAGGGGCTGTATTATCTACTACAAATGCTGTCGAAGAAACATTTGAATCTCTTCCCGACTTATCCCATGCAATAACACTTACGTCATATCTACCATCATTAAGTGTCTTGTCACCAAGAAGCTGCTGCAATGTGTAATTAATGCTTTCAGAAGTTTCGTCTTTCTGCACAAGCACAGGATAATCAGCATATGCCGCTCCGTTATATAATACCGATACGTGATAATTATTTATCGTAAGGTTATCCGTTACAGTCGATGTAAGCTGTGGTGCACCTGCAAGGATTGTATCAGCATCCACCGCTTCTCCGTTTACGGTAAGTGGTGCAACAGATGGTGCGGTTTTGTCGACCTTGACAACAAATACTCCGCCATTCAAACTATTCGTCGCTTTATCCTGAGCAGCAAATGTAACTGTGGTTCCTGCCGTGGAAGTTGACTCAGGTATATCTCCTGTTTTTGCATTTTCAAGCTTTGTTCCTGTTACCGCAACATTATTAACTGTTCCGTTAATTGTATAACTTACGGTATTCAAATCCGATTCTATAGCACTTGTTCCCGAAATCAGATTGTATTCTAATCTATATTCTTGGAACCATTTTGTATTACTATAATCACTATTGGTAATAGTCATCTCAGGATTGGTTCTATCATATAATAAATCTCCTATAGGAACCGTTTTTTCTTGACCATTATCATCTTTAATATAAAGATTTAACGATGAAATCTTTATATTATTTGTCAAAACTTCAGGCAATGCGAATACTACTTCATCTGTTGTATGTATTCCATTTGTTTCGGTAGTGTTTGTTATTGTTCCATCCGCTTTAGTAAATGTCTTTTCATAAGCCGATGAATCAGGCATCGTTCCAGTCAATTTTATAGTATTAATATCAAAGCCCGAAACAGCTTTAACCTTAATCGTAACCTGACCTTTAACATTGTTATTTTCTATCAATGCACTTATATCGGTAACATTTTCCTTGCTAATTGCATTTCCACCAATAATAAGGGAAGTAAGATTTACCTTTATATCCGAATCTACAAGTAATAAAGGTGTAAGTTCCAAATCATCACTTACATTACCGGCCTTATCCGTACTTTTAGCATTAATTGTTAACGGTACTGTAGTGCTTAATTTATCACTTGCAATTTCAATATAATAATAGGTCTCGGTTCCTACTGTTTCTGATGTTATCATGCAATCATTGAACACATCGGTTCCGCTGTATGCAACAATTGGATTAGTCGAAGGGTTAACCTCTGTTAAAGCCAACTTAAATCTTACTTTAGGATTTATTGTTGCATTAACATAACAGTTTCCGTTAGAAAGGTCACTGTCAGGTACATTTTGCCATTCAGTTCCATCCAATTTTTGCAAAGCTACCTTTTGAACAACAGGTTTGATTGTATCCAAAGTAAAATCACGAGAAATCGTTGTACTTCCTTCATTTCCCGCAGCATCATACGGACGAATACTCAAGGTATAAGCTCCATCATAGGTACCTCCCGATAATGTTCCATTAGGATTTAATATATCACTTAAGTTAAAAGAATAATTATATGTTCCGCTTGCAACAGAATCGGCAGTTATATCAACAGGCGATATATTCGCACCATCCTTAGTTCCGGTCACATGAAGCGTTGCGACCCCTGATGTAGTATCAGCCGCAGCACCGCTTATACCAACATCGTTGCTATTATTAAGCTTAACATAACCATCGCTTGTTATTCCTTCAACATTTAAAGAAGAAATAGACGGGTTGTCTTTATCGACTTTAAAAGCAAACGTTCCGCCATCCCCTGTGTTTGAATTTCCTGCAATATCCGTAGCAGTAACAACAATGGTATTTGTTCCTCCCGGAACTCTCTTAATTGTATATGTACCATTATTATTGTCAATTATATAAGCATCATTACCATTATCATTTGTAAGAACTTCAACACCATTAACAGCAGCAATAACTCCATCTATATTTGTCTCATCAGTTATTCCTCCGGATGTAACTGTAAATGTAATATCATCTGTATTATACCATTTATCCGAATCTAAAGCTTCTCCTCCGACAGTTGCACTTATCACCGGTGCCGTCTGGTCATATAATAAACTTGTGCACGCCATAGTTTTATTATTTTTCTCGCTATCACTATTGCTATCAGTGGCAATTATACTTAAATCTGTATAGTTTTTATTAGTATTTGATGTTTCATCATCAAATTTATAAATATATGTTACCTTATTAGTATGATTTGCAGAATCAACTGTAAGTGTATTCGACAACTCATCACTGGTCAATGTTTTATCTAAAACTTTAAGACTTTGTATATCCCACCCCGAGGTAACGGTAACCTCAAGTTGAGAACCTTTACCACATGTCAAAGCCCCTGTAAAAGAATTTTCACCTATTTTTGCTGTCACATTTAATTCCGCAGGAGTATAAGCATTAAAAGATGCAGACTTATTCAAATCAACTGTTCCTACTCCATTAACACTTATATTTATTAAATAAAGGGTTTTATTTCCTGATATTTCTGTATCAATTTTAAAAATAAAACTATTTTCGCCCTCCCAGGTTCTACTTTCAATTGATAAATTGACAACTGATGTAAAATTATAATGCAACTCATCCCATCCATCTTTTGGTGTATACACAAAAAACGCATATGTTTTTGAGCCGTCTATAGCTAAATTCACATCTTCTGCAACTTCATTCCAGTCTTCTAAGTTGGCTACGTTTCCGGATTCCTTCAAAACCATTTTTTTAATTTCTACTGAATTTACCCAATCTTCATTTGTAAGCGCCTTCGCACTATATTTCCTGTCAAAATGGAAATACAAAGAAGTGCCCACCATCACGACGGTAAGCATCACAGCTATTAACTTATAAAGCAAGCTTGTTTTTTTCCAAAACTCTCTCATTAATTTTCTCTCTCCTTCCCTATAAGCTTTCCTCTGTATGAACAACTACTACATCATAGATATATCGCTTTTTATCAACACCCTTTATATGTTCGGTGTTATTTATATCATCGGCAATCGGAAGGGATGTGGCACTCTCTTTCTTCTCGCCGGACAATATCGTGGTTGCCGCTTCGCTGTCATCGTTTTTATCCGAGGATCTTAGGACTACTGTTTCTTCGTCTTCATTTGAAGCCTTTAAGACTGCTGTTTCGTCATCGTCTTCCGCTACAATCCTGTCTGTCGAACGTAAGACGTCTGTTTCCGCATCAGGATCGAAATCGTCATAATCAGAGTCTTCTTTAAGCCCGTCATCTTCTGCCTTAAGTACATCTGTCTCTCCGTCAGGATCAAAGTCATCGTCAAAATATGTTTTTTCTTTTGACTCATTTGGTCTTAAGACATCAGTTTCGGCTTCCGAATTATCAAGTACTGTGGTTTCTTCCTCACCCGAAGTGTCGGATGAATCATTGATATCATATTCATCTTCCGGCCTTAAGATATCTGTTTCTCTTTCTTCAGGTTTTATATCAACCGATTTAATCGTGGCCGGGTCGACATTACTTGTAATCTTTCGAGTCACATCTTCATTTGTTGCCGAGTCTCTGATAGTAATCTTTCCTGTATCCTGATTGTAGTATTTTTTCTGCTCCTGCTTCAAAATTTTACTGCTGTTGCTCTTTTCGGTTCCGCCCTTTTTCTTCTTCCTTTCGGCGATTTCCTTTCGGGCATTTCTACCTGTCAGATCTCCAATTACTTTAGGAATCTTAAATACTATAAATAAAACTATACTTGTTATAAGTAAGATTATGGCGAGTGTCATTCCGCCATAAAAGCATAAATTGTAAATATCTTTCATAGCTATCACTCTCCTATCTCTTTATCATCCGAATTTTCGTTTTCTTCTTCGGATGTTTTTTCATCATCAGGTTCATCCGCATCATCCTGCTTTTTAATGGTTCCATTGGCAAGTGATGATACCGTGTCCTTACGTTTTTTCCATGTTTTGTTACTGTCTATGGACGCCACTTTCGAACCCTCCTCATAAACACTTATGAGGTCAGTCAACTGCTTTTTGCATTGGTCATTCCAATATGCAGGATCCTGATTTGTAGCCTCACATACTGTATAAATATAATCAAGATGCGCAGCATATACTTTTGCGCTGAGTACATTTCCTGTTCCCAAAACGCCCTCAAGCTCCTTATATGTCGAAAGTGCATTGTCATACTCACCCATCTGCTCATAGCAATATGCTTTCTTCATCATCTTGTTGAAATAGCTTGTATTGAATACGTTATCATTATCACCGCCATATCCAATTTCGCCGTTTTCTTCAACCTTTATATCAAGAATTGTAAGATAATCGTCACAATATGCTATAACCTCTTCATAATATGTATGAGCTTCCGACTCATTTTCGGTTGTCTTTGCAAGCTGTTCGTATATTACCGAAAGGTTATCATAATATGCATAGTAATAATCGTTGGTATTAAGCTTTGTTCCTGTGTACTCGTCAAGGTCTTCAACCGCCTTGGTCATTACATCTTCGGCTTTCTTTGCAACGCCCTCGGTATTTATATAAGTAGCATATATCTGTCCGATAGTCTTATAATTTATGAATTTATTTTCATTTTGGTTTGTATATTCACGCTGGTTATAATCGGCAAAATCATTTACCTCTTCAAGGAGTTCGTCGATATTTACGGTCGTACTTGAAAGGATGAGTGATACCGAACCATAGTAAGATGCAAGCTCGCCGAAGTTTTTGTCCTTCTTGTCAACCATATTAAAATACTTGGTAGCCGTCTTATAATCCGCAAGCTCATCAAAATATGTTATAGCCATCTTATACAACACTTCATCGTTTTTATCGACACCTGCGTAGCCTGACTTAATACGGTTAGCCACAACATTAAGCCCCGTCTGCAAATCAAGCGGAGTTGTTCCGTCTTCTCTTATTTCATGAGAAGCATCTATATATGTCTGGATAAATTTGTCATAAGCCTCGGCATCTTTACCGTCAAGCTCGAAAGCTTTTTTGTATTCTTCTACCGCACTTGCATAATCTTCTTCTATCTTATAGTCATTACCCGCTTCTATATAAGCATTGTAATTTTCCATCTTTATCTTTTTTAAACCTGCATATCCGTAGATTGAAGTTACGGCTGCTGCTATGGTAAGCACGGATGTTGCGATAAATGTTGTAAGCTTTCTTTTGTTTTTCTTTTTATATGAATCGTCAAGCTCTGTATAATGCTCAAGGTCATATATAAGCTCAGAGCAGTTCTGATATCTCTTTGCCGGGTTGTCTTCAGTACATTTCAAAAGTATCTTTTCAAGTCCTGACGAAAGTGCCGGATTCATCTCTCTTATCGGATGAACACCGTAAGGCGGGTCACACGGATTATTTCCGGTAACCATATGATAAAGGGTTGCACCGAGATTATATATATCGGTTCTTGCATCGGTATTGTATATGCCTCGTCCCTGCTTATCACCAAACTGCTCCGGTGCAGCATATCCTCTCGTACCAAGTGCGGTTGTATCCGCATTATTTTCAACGTCATACTCTTTGGCGGTTCCGAAATCGATAAGCTTCACTCCGCCCTCAGGTTTAATCATTACATTGGAAGGCTTCATATCCCTGTATATTACAGGAGGGTTCATATTGTGAAGATAATCCAATGCCCCTGCGAGCTGGATTCCCCATTCAACAACCAGTTCCTGTGGCTGTGCGCCTTCTTTTTTAAGTCTATCACTTATGGTCTCACCCTCGATAAAGTCCATTACAACGTAAATAATATTATCCTGATTTATAATATCGACTATTCTCGGCAATACCGGATGGTCTACATTTTTAAGGATATTTGCTTCACGTTCAAGACCTTTCAAGAGCGTCTTGGCAGACTTCGAGCCGTCATTTTTTATTTCTTTAACTGCCCACTGCTTGTTGAGTCGATTGTCTCTCGCAAGGTATACGATGGACATACCGCCTCTACCGACCTCTTTCCAGATTTCATATTTACCGTCTAAAACAGTACCTTCCTTAGTCATGATGTTCCCTTCCCAACTTTTTGTAAATGAACTCTTATTTAAACGGTCTTAATCAAACCAACCGTAATGTTATCCGTCTCTCTTCTCTCTTTGACAAGCTGTGTAAGATATACACATCCGTCTTTCATACTCTTTTCATCGGATGCGTTTTGCGGTCCGATTTTTGATATCATTTCCTCTTCGGATATCTGATGTCTGAATCCGTCGGAACATATCATATATGTAGTGTCCGGAAATATTATTCCCGTTGAAAACTCAGGTTCGACAATCTCGGATGCTCCGACACATTGAAGAAGAACACTTCTTCTCGGATCTGTTTTTGATTGTTCAACCGTCATTCTTCCTGCCGCTATTTCTCTGGCAATAAATGTCTGGTCATTGGTAAGAAGAAATGCGTTGCTTCCGGACAACTGATAAATTCTGCTGTCGCCGACATGCACTATGTAATATCTTCCTTTGTATAACAAAATCGCGGATATTGTTGTACCAAGCTGTAAATCATGTTCTTTACCGAATTGTCCGAGACTTTTATTTTGTCTTTGTATTATTTCATTCCATTCTTCATTGATTTTGGAAGTGTCATATTCCCCGCTACACGCAGACTCCATAAACACCCTGTCAAACCAATTCATAAATGCAAGTATGACCTCTTTGCTTGCAAGCTCGCCTTTGGAAAGTCCTCCCATTCCGTCACATACAACACCAAAAGCCGCCTGACCGCTGTCGGTTTCCGCTATCTTTATCCCCAGTGAATCCTGGTTTGTTTTTTTTGTTAATCCTACATCCGTATGATAAGCAGCAATGTAATTCATGCTTTTCTCCTTTTCTGCCACAAACAAATCCGTTTAGGATTTTTTCCTTTTCTGCCCCAGCGTTCCTTTAAATACACCCAGCCGGACTATAAATTATAATCCGGCTATGACTATATTATTCTTTTCTGAGTAAGAAGGTGAATTCTTCATCACCCATCCTTACGGTAGTCTTGTTCTTAAGCAAAACTTCCTTTCCCGGTTCAAGTTCCACTCCATTTAAGTAAGTGTGATTTGTTGAATTGTTATCCTTTATGTAATTCACACCGTCTTTCTGGACAATTATACAATGTACTCTGCTGACAGCAGTATTATCCTTTATGGTATAGTCAGCCTTAGACTCTGATTTTCCTATGGTGAATTCCGGTTTTGTTATATTGATTATCTCACCTGTTTTCACTCTTACAAAATGTGGAACAGGTCTTGATGAAAGCTGACCCGACAAACCTCCCATCATCATTCCCGGTGCACTTGGTGCCGGCATTTCAGTCTTTGGTGTAGGCTCTCCTGCAAGATTATCCGTATTTCCCTGATTTTCTTGCGCACTTTCAACAGGCTTTATATCTTCAAATTTTATCTTTTCATCTGTTACAGGCTTTTCTTCCTGAGCAGGTTTCTCCTCCTGTGCAGCCTTTTCCTCTTCCATCTGATTTGCTACAGACATCGGCATAGGTATCGGCGCCGGTGCCGGTGCCACTTTCGTCTCAGGAACAGGTTCCGGAGTCGGTGCTCCCTGCGGCTTTGGCATCTGACCCATCATCGGTGGTACATTCTGTGGTGCCGGTGCTCCCTGTGGTGCCTGACCCATCATTGGTGGAACACCCTGTGGCTTTGGCATCTGGCCCATCATCGGCGGTACGTTCTGCGGTGCAGGTAC
>JAFSZR010000251.1 GCA_017459135.1 Lachnospiraceae bacterium
GGGGCTGATTTCAACGGATTTTTCAGAAATTTTCCCGGACGAGAAACAGGCGAGAACCACCGCCTCGCCTGGGCAAAGTGTATCACAGGTGTGGATATGAGCGCAAGAGTGGATTTGCTTAAGATATGGAGCGTCCGGAAACGCAAAAAACAGGGCAGCCACATCACCATTTTCACAGTGATATGCTGCCCTGTGTTCCCCTCAAATCTCAACCTCCACGGTCACTCCGGCCTTGAAGATCACCTCGTAGCCGTCATCCTTCACGACCACCCTGTCCAGGTAGCGGATGACCAGGTCGTTGTTGAAAAATCATACATATTTATTCAGAACTTTATGATAGACCCTCTCAAAGCACATTAAAACTATGCCTACCGCAAATCTATCTGTTTTTATTCTTCTTCCATGAAATAAAGTCTTGATGCAAAATCCTGGAAGTACCTGACCTCACCGTTGTAACCGGTACCTCCGAAGGCCTGCTTAAGCTTAACACCTCCGTACATCATCGCATCACCGTATGCCTTAAGGTCTTCCGTTTCTCCATCCATTTTGACAAACTTTGCAACCACATCATGAACAAACGAATCCTGTTTTATATGGAAAGGTGCCGCAGTATTAATAAGGTCGCCGAAGTTTTTTATATTATATTTCAGCTTTCTGTTATAGAAATGGTATTCCTTATCAGGATCAAGACCCGAAGGCTTATAATAGGTATATTGGGTATTCGGTGCAACAAGCTTTTGCATAACCATACCGACCGCCTTTGACTTATCGGCAGAAACGCAGGTCCACTCAGTTATATTTGTCTGTCCGCTTTCAAGCACATCACCCGCGTGCTTACCATCACCGGCAAAAAATGTTCTGCCTCTGTAAAAAATTCCCTTTTGCAAGACCTCACGCCACTTCTTATAAAGCTCTATCTGAGCTTTTATCGCCTCAAGATCTTCCTTATCCATATCTACCAGATTACATTCATAACCGCATATACCAAAGCATGCTATATTAAAGCGTGTTTCCAGAGGCGTTATACGAAGGGTTTGATGATTCGGGCAGGAAGAAACATGTGCACTTACCGTAGATAAAGGATAGCCGTAACTGTAACCCGTCTGTATACTTGCACGGCAAAGTGCATCGGTATTGTCACTCGCCCAAATCTGAGGAAAGTAGCAAAGCACTCCTAAGTCAAATCTGTTTCCACCGGCTGCACAGCCTTCAAAAAGGATATGCGGAAACTTCTCTGTCAAAATCTTCATAACCCTGTAAAGTCCCATCATATACCTGTAAGCTGCCTCACCCTGTCTTGTCACACTAAGTGCTGCCTGTCTCGTTGTCCCAATATTTCTCTGCTCCGACGCACCTGCATCGGTCTCTCTTAGTGCACCCGAATAATAATCGGTAAATGTCCTGTTCATATCCCATTTTACATATGCGATATTGGCACTCGAAAAGACTTTAGTCATAGACTCAATTATATAATCCTGAACCTCAATTCTTCCGAGATCCAGTATTCTTTGATTACGCCCCTCTGAGTGCGGTTTACCCGGTATCTGTAGTACCCAGTCGGGATGTGCTTCATAAAGCTTGCTCTTTACATTTACCATCTCCGGTTCAACCCAGATTCCAAAATCAAGACCAAGATCATTTATCTTTTTGCACAAACCTTCAACACCATGCGGAAGTTTCTTTTTATTTTCTTCCCAATCGCCAAGTGACTGAGTATCATCATTTCTTGTCCCAAACCAGCCGTCGTCCATCACAAAAAGTTCTATTCCAACCTCTTTGGCCGCCCTGGCAAGCTTTAAAAGCTTCTTTTCATTTATATTAAAATACGAAGCCTCCCAACTGTTCAACAAAACAGGACGCACCTTATCTTTCCACTCGCCTCTTACTATATGTTCACGGACAAATCCATGCATATTTTGGCTCATATCGTTAAAGCCTTTATCCGAAAATGTCATGACAGCCTCAGGTGATTCAAATGCCTCTCCCGGCTTCAGGACAAATGAAAACGATTGAGGATTAATACCCGACACAAATCTTGTCTTTCCGAAACCGTTAACTTCAACAGCCTCATAATGATTACCGCTGTAAATAAGATTGAATCCGTAACAGACCCCGCTATCCTCATTTGTATCCTGTTTGGACAGCATTACAAACGGATTTGCCCTGCTTGATGAACTGCCGGTATAAGATGAATTTACATGTTTTCCTGCCAGCATACGTGTATCAATGCGTTTCATTTCCCTTGCCCACTCACCGGAAAATGTTGTAAATACAAAATCAGGCGTATCAAAATCGATACACATACTGAGTATTCTTCTTATCTCCACATCTGCCCTGCTGTCATTCACAAGCCTGACGCTTCGTGTAATAACATCCGCATTTTCATATACATAATAATTCATATAAAGAGTGAGCCCGTATTGCTCATCTTTCATGATAATCGTAAGAGTTTCAACCTCGTCATCCGTTCCGTACGAACCCGGCAACGTATCAAACTCAGCCTTTCCTACCGCCTGCTTTGACTCCTTATATATGAAATCCGATGTGAAGCTTCCGTCCCCGTGGACAATTTCAAGCATAGGCTCGCGTATGTCGCCCTTTCCGTAAGCCGACATTTCCAGTCTCATATCTTCAAGTGAATATTTCAAATGCTCTTTGTCATACTGGTTTGTATTTCCGGGCGAAAACTCATGCTTTTCCATGAGCGTCGCTCTCGAAAAATGAATGCGTTTTCCGTAATAATAATGCTCAAGCTGTCCGGTCTCAAGAAGTCCGAATGCATAGGTTGTATTTTTTGTATTTAATACAAAGCTGTTATTTATCTGACTGATCATAAGCATCCCCCAAATATCATTATAAGTGAGCATGAAGACATAAGCCTCCACACTCACTTATATTATACTACTTATTCTTTAAGGTTTCTGTTATCTCATTTAATTTCTTTTCATCAAGGATATATTTCTTTCTGAAAAGGATAATTGCTATTATCATTCCGAATATCGGAAGAAGGGTCATGGTAAGTCTTAATACGAGAAGTGAATTTCCGCCTACCGCACTCTTTGCAGCACCTACGGTTTCGGTGTCGTTGCTCAAGTTGCTTATGCTAAGACAGATGGAAGCAACAAGTGCTGCTATACCCGAAGCAAGCTTAACTACAAATGTCTGCATCGAGAAGATTACACTTTCATCACGTCTTCCGTTTTTGAGTTCACCGTAATCAACCGTATTTGCCAAAAAGATTGTTACAAGTACGTTCAATATACCTACTGCCGACATTATGAAAAATCCCGGTAAAAGGAACGGATATACACTGCTTATTCCTGAAAGTGCCATAACGAGAAGCACCACGTAACCCGCTATGGAAGCTACAACCGCTATATTAAATATTTTAATGGTCGTGAAGAACTTGCGAAGCAATGGGAACATAAGCATCATGGCAAGTATCTGTACAGCTCCCGCAAATGTATTAAACAATGTATAGTTGCCCTGCCAATTTGAACCCGCAAGGTCGTACTTAAAGAAATAAATCAAAAGATTTGATGTGATATAAGTTGCCACGTTTATAAGTACAATAGTTATAACTATGGTCATAGCCTGATCATTTTGTATAAGTGCCTTAAACATCTCGCCTATGCCCGCAGTTTGCATGTCTGCGGTTGATTTTTCCTTGATACCGAGACAGGTTATGATTATAAATATTACGAAAAGGATTGCAACTATAAGTGAGAAATATTTAAAACCATATCTTTCAACTTCCTTCGTGGAAGTAAATTCACCGGTGATGTTTGAGACTCCTCCGTCCTTGTCAAGCTTGGAATAAACATCCGATGATACATAAACATTCAACTCTGCAAATGATGAACCATCCTTAAGTCCCATTTCAAAAATAACTGTTGAGTTATCCGCATTTATTTCCACATCATCAAATTTCAAATCAAACTTTGAATTCTTGCTTGTATATTTTAATGAAGTATCTTCGCTGCTTTCAAAAATCTCTTTAAATTCATCTTTGTTTGCGGTAGCCTTTATATTTATGCCGTCAATATATTCAATTTCGTTACCGGTTGCCGCATCCGAATCGTCAATCTCGATTACATGAACGATAACGCCGCCGACCTCGGAAGCATATTGCATAGTCATCTTTTCACTCTTACTGTTATCCATAGCCGTACCTATCGAGGTAACTGCCATAACGGTGATTATCGTTACGATTGCCGAACCTACACCGGCACAGCTTCTTGCAAGTGCCGAAAGACCTTCACGCTCCTTGCCACCTTCCGTAAATGCAGGAATCATTGACCAATACGGAATATCCATCATGGTGTATGTTACACCCCAAAGGATATATGTCACAGCAGCATAAGCCACGAGTCCGCTGCCCGAAAGTGACGGCGGTGCCGAAAACATCAAGAATAAGATTACCGCATTGGTAAGTGTACCGATTAAAAGCCATGGGCGGAATTTACCCCATCTTGTCTTTGTCTTTGCAACCACTATTCCCATTATAGGGTCGTTAAATGCATCAAATATTCTTGCCACCAAAAGGATTACACCCATTGCGATAGCGCTTACACCAAGTATATCCTGATAATAGTAAAGGATGTAGCTTGCCGAAAGCATATATACCATATCTTTTCCCACTGCGCCAAGGCCGTAGGCTGTTTTTTCTTTCGCTGTTAATTTCATATTAACTCTTCCTTTCTTCATTTACTCCGGTTCTCATATACACATTTTCAAGTACTCGCATGGCACGCTATCGCTTAACGCCATGCTTAGCACTTAAAATGTGCATATGAGAACCTCACTTATTCACTTACAACTATATCCGTTAATCTAAATATTAATAGTAAAATCTACGTCTACCGTCTTGGCCTGTGGTGATTTTATTTTAAGCTTGGCTTTGCCTTCCTTGCCCTTCGTCTTTACATATGTTCCACCCATTCCGCCGGAAAGGGCAAATGTCTTCGGGCCGATTATTTCGGCATCTCCCTTTATCTCAACGGTTACCAAATCGTTGAAATAAGGAAGTACATTTCCGTACTCGTCTACCGCTTTTATTCTTACCGCTGCCACGTCATAGGAGTTTTCCTCACGTAATTCGTTATGGTCAACATTTACATCAAGAACTACTTCGGTCATTGCCTTTTTCTCTACAGTCTTTACTATCTCTCCGTCCTTTATTGCTTCAAATTTGTATACGGTAGCCTCACCGCCCCAGTTGCCTATATATTTTCCGTATAAATCAACAGCCTCCTGCTGATTCATATGATATAAAAGCATAAGCTTGCCTGCCTTAAGATACATAGCCTTGGTAAGCCCGTAAAGCCCGACCTTTGCTGTCGCATTAAGCAATGACTTTACATCCTCTGCCTGCTTATGCGGCATGCCTGTTTCTTCTTCAAGTGTGCTGCCGATGAAATCATCTATACGTATCGGCGGGTGTTTAAGATTCTTATAAGGCGAATCCGCACTTGTATATTCCTTTATAAATTTATCGTTTTTATACATCTTAACGCTATCGGCATTTGTAAATATGAAAATGTCATTTAAATTTCCGCCCGGATGCTCGCCTATATCCATGCTTGAGCTTATTTCAAGTACTGGTGTCTTTTCCTGACAGCTTGCATATACTGCCGATGCAGGCTTCGCATTTCTGAACATATCCATAACACCGTGATAGCAGATTCTGTCCCCGCTTCCAAAATCCTTATGTGTATTGTAATCAAACATACACCAGCCAAAGCTTCCGGCTATGTCCTCCTGAGCGCCAACCTCATCAAGTACATTTGCATGTCTGAGGGCATGCTCGAGTCTTTTTTCTTCCCAGTCAAACGGCTTTGTAGGAAACATATGTCCGTTGTACTCACTTATGAGATAAGGTTTTTCATTGTCGGAGGTAACTGCAGATTTCTTTTCACAGCCCTTGTGCTTTCCGTCATGTGAAAAATCATTGTAGGTAAATACATCCTCCAAGAGACTTCCTTTCTTGTAGCATCTTACGCCGCCTGTCTGTCTTGTAGGATCAAGCTTGTGAGCAACCTCATTGGTCCTTGTATAGAATTCATCATCGTCAACCGACTCGTTTATACGAACTCCCCAGAGAATAATCGAGGTATGATTTCTGTATTGCATTATCATATCCTTTAAGTTTTCAACAGCCTGTTCCTTCCACGCTTCATCTCCGATATGCTGCCAGCCCGGGAACTCCGTAAATACCAAAAGTCCTATCTTGTCGCATCTGTCAAGAAAATAATGTGATTGAGGATAATGTGAAGTACGTACGGCATTGAGACCGAGCTCATATTTTAAGATGTCCGCATCATGCTCCTGCATGGACTTCGGCATGGCATATCCCACATACGGATAACTCTGGTGTCTGTTAAGTCCTCTGATTTTAAGCTTTCTTCCGTTAAGATAAAAACCGTCCTTCTTAAATATTGCCTTTCTGTATCCGAAGGTTACCACATACTCATCTATTATTTCGTCCTTATCGATAAGCTCGGTTTTTAATTCATATAGCTTAGGATTTTCAACATCCCAAAGCTCAACACGTCCGGTCTGATATGCCGACCTCTCGATATTTTCCGGATCTGTTATTTCGTATTCGCCGATTTCTTTATATTCACCTTCGCCCTTAATTCTTATGGACTGACGAAGCTTTAAGCCTGCCTTTGCATTTACAACCTTATAATCCGCGCATACCGCTGATTTTTTTGTTACATCAATTGTGCTTTCTTCATTTTCCTCAGGTGTTCCGATTTTCGTGATTACGAATACATCTTCTATATAACTTTCATTTTTTATATCAATATAAACATCACGATATATACCGCCATAAGTCATATAATCGATTACATATCCAAACGGCGGAACATTTATGTTTTCGTTACTGTCAAGCTTTACTACAAGTTTATTTTCCTGTCCGTATTTTAAATCTTCGCTTATGTCAATGGTAAATGCCGTATATCCGCAATGATGTGTTCCGACTTCCCTGCCGTTTAAATATACCGTGCTGTCATGTCCGGCTCCGTCTATGGTAAGCAGCACTTTTTTTCCTTTCCAGGCTTCTTCGGCCTTTATCACCTTTACATATCCGCTAACCATCTGATACATATGCTCATCAAAATAATGAAACGGAACCTCCTTGCAGGTATGCGGAAGTCTGACTTCCTTGAGCTTTTCCAAATCATATGAATCAGTCAAAAGCTCATCCGTATAATTTTCGGTGAATTTCCAACCGTCATTGATATATATTCTTGCCATCCTTTTCTCCTCCTTTACACTTCTATCCCCTTCATAATTATATCCACAACCTCATTTAATGCTTCCTGATATGTCAATTTGTTTTTCTTTAATACATCTTTGTTATAGAATTGTTCCCACGATGCTTCAAGCATCATTTTGACTATGCCGATATTTATCGGTCTTATAACTTTTTCCTCCATACCTCTTTCAATAAGAGCTATGGTTCCTTCCCAACCGGTTTCAAGCCTTTTTGCCACATGCGCATAGATTTTCGGATATTTGTCTTTTAATTGATATAATTGCCCGTAATCTATATCCTTATATCCGTCCGGCATAACAGCAAGTATCTTCCTGAGTTTTTCAACCGTCGTAAGAGTCGGATCAAGAATTATTTTCTTTTCGCCTTCCTTAACAAAATCAAAAAGGTAATCTACCGCGGCATAAGACAGCTCTTCTTTATCTTTAAATACCGTGTATATAGTTTTCTTGCTTATAGATAGCTCCTTTGCTATATCATCCATAGTAAATTTCAAACCTTTTTTGTTGAAGGCTTTAATCGCACCCTCAAGAACAGTTTCCCTTAATTCCATAAGATTAATCACCCCCTACAGTTCACAGGAAACTCAAATCTTCTTCTCCAGTTTCCTAAATTGTAACATCGTATTGTCAAATCCGCAAGAAACCTAATTCACAAAAATAGTTTCCATTTGTTGTGCATTTTGCCTATATTCTATAATCCATTTGTAATATTTTTGTTTTTTTGCACAATTTAATAAATATATATGTAGGAAAAGAACTTGAAAGACTAATTGCTTGATTTAAACAGTTAATATGTTAAAATAAATATAATTCCAATGTGTCAACATACACACGGATATTATTTATTATTTTGGGGGAAGGAGGCTGCTTATGTCTTCAGTAGATATGCTTTCGATTTATGTGGCTGACTTTATAGGTGCTATTTTGCTTTTTTCGATAATCCTAACCAAGGGCTGGATAATTCCCACGCGAAAGCAGGAAAGCAAAATATTACTTATTTTGATTTTATTGACTCTGATATATTGCGTTTTTGATCCTTTAAGCTTTTATTTTGACGGTAAACCCAATGCGGTAAGTTACTTTGGTATCTTCTTCGTAAACACGGTGCTTTACCTTTACAGTCTCGGAATGGAACTCGGCTTTGTATTTCTTGTGTCATTCCATTTGCGGAGGAATATAACCACCGCCCAAAAAATTGTTGTCGCATTCATGATTACAACCGAATTTTTATTACTTATTTTAAATACAATCTTTCCTCTTGTGTTCTCGATTGATGAAAATAATCTTTATCATCGCGAACCGTGTTATATCGTATTTTTGCTGTTTGGTCTTGCACTTGTTGTATACAGCTGGATTATATACGGAGTAGAGAGATTAAAAAACGGTTCTCTTCGTTATTTTCCTGTTTGGCAGTTTATGCTTCCAACAATAATATGTATTTCCGTTCAGGCTTGTTATTATGGTATTTCAACACAACCGGTCGGATTTGCCATTTCCCTTTCCGCGATGGCAATAAGCCTAAAAAACGAATGTCTTTATATAGATAAACTTACCGGAGTATTCAATCGTTATGAGCTTGACAAGATTGTAGAAACATTAAAGAAAAAGAAGAACAGAACCATCGCCGCTATTATGCTTGACTTAAATGATTTCAAGGCAATCAATGATATCTATTCACATAACGAAGGCGACCTTGCACTTAAGGCATTGGCTGATATCCTGGTACAAGTCGTTCAAAATCAGGGTGTTGTAATGAGATTTGCCGGAGATGAGTTTATTATTGTTATAAATACCGCGGAGGAAAATACCGTAGCCGATTACACGGATGCCATAAATAAGGCTATAAGCAAATATAACAAGAAATCCGGAAAACCTTATACGCTGTCAGTTGCGATTGGCGGCGATATATTTAACATCAAAGATTCCGATGATGACTTTTTGCAAACAATAGATGAACTTATGTATAAAAATAAAAGTGAATATTATTCAAATCATGAACGAAAAGGCCGGAGAGATAAATAAATAATCCCATTTCATTTTCCCATTTTTTAATGTGTTGAAAAACAATAATATTATATCATAATTAGGTACAATTGTAATGAGCACTAGATATTTAAAATGAATTTACAAATCCGGCGAGAGGCTCCACTACATCGCTGAAATCTTCGATAGCCTGATTCAGTTCATCAAATTTGATATTCTCGATATCTTCCATAACCTGATTGACGGTCTCGGTATTAGTTGTAACCAGAACATCCACCTTTTCTACCATTTCATCAATGTTTGCAAAGGACTGCTTTGCATTTTCAACCATGGTGTCAGTCTTTTCCAGAGTCGAATTTGCATGTTCCAAAGTTTTTGTAAATCTCGGAATGATTATGCATAGAGATATCCCCATTGCAACACAGAATATAAATGAAGTTACGGCTGCTATTCTAGTTTGCAGTAATGTCTTTTTTTGAGCCTTCAAAAGCTCCTTTAAAAGTTCCTTTTCATTTAAAGAGTCAATATTTTCTTTCATATTTTACGTATAATCCAATTATCAGTTGATGATTGGATTTTTCCCTTTCTCCCAGGTTCTTCTGGGTAATCTAATCTCTATCTGATATATTTATTAAGGCGCTGTGGATCTGTGCCTATA
>JAFSZR010000252.1 GCA_017459135.1 Lachnospiraceae bacterium
CGGTCACCGATTCTTTTCAAAGGTTCCGGAAGTAAATGAATGGTGGGAGAATATGCTTCCTACACAGGGAAGACCTTCTTTGATGACATAAAACTCGGAAGAAAATATTCCGTTAAAGAAGGCGGTCCGGATCCTGAAGCAGTTGACAGAGTAATGCTTAGAAGAAACAGACTTTCAAGAATATTTTTCAAAAATAAATTCTTTGATTATCCTGTAAGCTTAAAATGGGAAACCTTGAAAAATATGGGATTTATTACAACAATTCAGGTAGGATTCAGTTATTTAGCCAGTGTTATTCATAAACGTGAAGAAAAATCACTTGAAGACTTTTATATAAATCGTTTCGGTAAAAAATTATACTCAATGTTTTTTGAACACTATACAGCAAATCTCTGGGGAAGACATCCGAGAGAAATATCTCCTGAGTGGGGCGCTCAGAGAGTTAAAGGGCTTTCGATAGTTGCTATATTGAAAGATATGTTCGGAAAGATATTCAAGAAGAAAAACCGTAAGGTTGAAACTTCTCTTATAGAGGAATTCGCATATCCGAAGCTTGGACCGGGCCAGCTTTGGGAAATAACCGCAGACGAGGTCGGTAAGCTCGGCGGAACTATTCGTATGAATGCCCGTGTTGTAAAAGTTATAAAGGATGAGAACAACAATGTTACCGGTGTTGTTTACGAGCAGGACGGAAAAGAAATTACCGAAAACGGTGATTATGTGATTTCATCCATGCCAATAAAGGATCTTGTGGCAGGTATGAACGATGTTCCTGAGGAATACGCAGATATAGCTAAGGGACTTCCTTATCGTGATTATATGACTGTAGGTGTGCTTGTTCCGAAACTTAATTTAAAGAATGAGACTAAAATTAAAACTATGGGAAATATTGTTCCTGATGACTGGGTTTATGTTCATGACCGTAAGGTTAAGATGGGAAGATTTCAGATATATAACAACTGGTCACCTTATCTTGTAAAGGATGTTGAACATACAGTATGGGTAGGTCTTGAATATTTCTGTAACGAAGGCGACAGAATGTGGAATCTTGAGGATGATGATTTTGCCAAAAGAGCAATTCGTGAAATGGTTAAAATGGGACTCATCGATGATTCAAAGGATGTAATTGATTACCACGTCGAGAGAGTTAAAAAGGCATATCCGGCATACTTTGACACCTATGACCATATAGATGATTTGCGCGATTATTTAAATACAATCCCTAACCTTTTCTGTGTCGGAAGAAACGGACAGCACAGATATAACAATCTTGACCACTCTATGTGTACATCTTTTGAAACCGTTAAAAACATAATGAGCGGCACAACGGATAAGTCAAATATCTGGAATGTAAATACTGAAAAAGAATATCACGAGAAGGCAGGAAATTCATAAAAATGAAAGAGTTTATGGGATATTTAAAACGTATGGATTTGCGTGCCATGTTTATAACGCCTACAGAAAACGGTTTCATACAGTTTTTCAGGTATGCGTTTGTCGGAGGTATTGCTACTGTCGTTGATTGGGCAGTGCTCTATATACTGACAATGATGGGTATGTATTACCTTATTTCGACTGTTTTTGCTTTTTTTGCCGGACTTGCCGTTAACTTTTTGTTGTCCAAGCTTCTTGTATTCAGTGCTTCGGAAGCAAAGGTCGGTAAGGTTGGAGAATTTGTTGCATATGCAATTATCGGTGCTTTGGGACTTTTAATAACCATGGGCATCATGTATGTACTGACTGATAAAGTCGGAATGTATTTTATGCTTTCAAAGGTTATTGCTACGGTAATTGTACTTGCATGGAACTATATTATGAGAAAGAGACTTTTATATAAATAATGGAAAAGATAAAGCTGTTTGCAAAACAGAATACCGATAAAATTGTTGCCGTATTGATTGGTCTTGTTGTATTCGTATTGTGGCTTATGTATACGGATGTTACTATGCCTGACGGTACTAAGACAGGTGATGTTACGCTTTTTGCGCTTATATTACTGTTTGCGTTATGCATATGCCTTGTTTTAAAAGTCAGAGAAATCGTCATTATGGCGATAGTATTTCTGCTTCTTATAATAGGCTTTTCAAAGGTTAACCCTCTTGGAAATGCCGCTGACGAAAGAAGTCATTTTTTCAGATGCTATGAGATAGCAAACGTAAGTCTTATATCACGTTATTTAAGTGACGGAAATACAGGCGATATACTGCCTACAGCGGTAATGTATTTTGAAGATGAAAATGCGACAATTGACTGGAATGATACTCAG
Source organism: Lachnospiraceae bacterium (assembly GCA_017459135.1). GTDB lineage: Bacteria > Bacillota > Clostridia > Lachnospirales > Lachnospiraceae > Coprococcus_C. The sequence continues at coordinate 2,267 of JAFSZR010000252.1, forward strand.
GAGGTTGCTTTTTCACTTATGACTGTTTATGCACCCGTAAGTTATATTCCGCAGGCTATAGGCATAAAACTGACGGGACTTTTCACAAATAATGTTCAAAAGATATTCTGGGGAGGCAGATGGGCGAACGCATTGATTTGTTACTTGATATGTATGGCTGCTTTATGCGTTGCACCGTTTGGAAAAAGACTTTTGTTTTTGTTTATGGTCTTTCCTATGACTCTTCAGGAGTTTATGTCGGTTGCGGCTGACGGCTTTGCTTTGTCATGTGCATTATTCTTCTTTGCATATGTTTGCAGACTTGCTTACAAGTCCGAAGAATTCAAAATAAAAGATGCGATAATTCTTGCCGTTGCCGGTTTGTTTATATCGTTATCAAAAATAGTATATGTTGTCCTGATATTCCTTGTGCTTATAATACCTGATAATAAATTCAAAAAGAAGGCACACGCTGTAGCATTCAAAACAGGAATTATAGTTATCAACTGGGTAATTAATCTTGCATGGCTTAAAATCGGTTCGGGATTCCTAAAGGGGTTCTCTATGGAAAATATAGATTCCGGAAAACAGATTAAACATATACTTTCAGATGTTATCGGATATATTTCCGTATGTGTAAGAACCATTGCGGTATTTGCTGTTGAATGGACATCACAGATGATTGGAGCGGTTCTTGGACAGGCGGATATCCCGCTTTCCGGTTTTATATGGATTGCACTTTTTGTGTTATTGATAGTAACATGCTTAAAAATGCGTGTGGATTCAAAGATAAAACCTTTTGACAGAATTCTTATGTTACTTATTTTCTTTGCTGCAAGCGGATTGATACTTACCAGCGAATATCTTACCTGGACTCCGATCGGTGCACCTATAATTGTTGGCACTCAGGGAAGGTATTTTACACCGATATTGGTTTTCCTTTGTGTGTTCGTTGCATCTGCAGGTCAACAGAATAATAAAAAAAATATAAAGGAAGATGATAAAAACAAAGCTGAAATATTGAAAGTAGCGGATGAGGAAGAAAGTAAGACATCTCCGCTTTACTTCTATGTGATAGTATTGTGTAATCTTATGGCGATAGTTGATATAGCGGTTCATTATGTTTAGGTATTTTAGGAGGGATAATCATTTGAAAAAGATAATTACGTTTTTTCTGACTTTATCAATAATTATAGGAATGTTTAATGTTTCGGAAATTCGCTCATCGGCTGCGGCCATGGATAATTATGCGAAGCTTTTGCAGTATTCATTGTATTTCTATGATGCCAATATGTGCGGAAACGGCGTAGGGGAAAAGAGTCTGCTTGATTGGAGAGGTAATTGTCATACAAGTGATGTTGCTACATATACAAGAAGAGACGGAGTTACTGTTAATGTTGATTTGACAGGTGGATTTCATGATGCCGGTGACCATGTAAAGTTTGGCCTTCCAGAAGCATATTCGGCTTTTGTGCTAGGAATGAGCTATGATACAGATAAGGATGCTTATGCGGCTGCCGGTCAGACAGGACATCTTCAGACCATTACAACATACTTTGCTGACTATCTTGTTAAATGTGCTGTATTGGACGCTTACGGAAATGTTGAAAGCTACTGCTGTCAGGTAGGACAGGGTGGAGGAGGATATGACCACGGCTATTGGGGAGCACCTGAAAACCAAAGTTCTGACAGAAACAGCAGACCGATTTTCTTTACAAGCGAATCGGCTCCTTCAACAGATATAGTAAGTCTTTCGGCTGCGGCACTTGCCATGCAGTATAAGAATTTCGGCGGAAATAATTATCTTGATATGGCAAAGAAGCTTTTTGAATATGCAAAAAACAATAATAAAGCGGTCAACACAACCGCATCAAATTTCTATGCTTCGTCGGGCTGGGAGGATGATTACTGCCTTGCGGCTATAATGCTTTACAATATAACGGGTGACGGAAATTATCTTAATGAATACAACAAGTATTGCAATCAGGGAAAGGCTACGAATGTATGGTGGCCTCTCGGATGGGATAATGTGGCACCTGCTCTTGCACATTATAGCGGAAAAACATCATCTCTTTCTAATTTGATGAATCAGTATATGAATAGAACAAATCCGGACGGATATGTCTGCGTAAATGATTGGGGTTCGGCAAGATACAATACCTCACTTCAGTATACGGGGCTTTTATATGATAAATATGTGGGCGGAACCACATATCGCTCATGGGCTGAGAATCAGATGCATTATATTCTCGGAGGTAATGGACATTGCTATGTGGTAGGATATAACGCAAACAGTTCAAAGTATCCTCATCACAGAGCCGCAACGGGATATACCGGCGGACCTAAGGGTACAACTCAGCAGGCACACGTCCTTCTGGGTGCACTTGTGGGCGGACCTAAAAACGGAGGTTATTATGCCGATACCGCTGATGATTATCAGTGTAACGAGGTTGCTATAGATTATAATGCTACGCTTGTAGCTTCGGCTGCGGCATTATATTCATGTTATATTAATGATGGCTCACAGACTATAGATGCAAATTATTATTCTGACGGACCTGCGGGACTTAAGTTAAACGGAATTTACGTTGCATCACAGGACAGAAACGGTGTAAGTATGGGAGCCGTTACAAATTATTCCGATTTGTCCGATGTTGAATTTTCATGGTGGGCTTGTAACGACGGAGTAAATTGGAAACTGATTAAGGATTGGACACTCGGAAGTCAATGGATTAACTGGTCGCCTGATACTTTCGGTGATTACGTCATAGTTGCAAAGGCAAGAAAGGTTGATGATCGCGGAAACGTAGTAGAAACGTCCGGCTCGGTATCACATCATCCATATATAGTCGGAAAGTGTCAAATGCCGTATACAGGTGAAGGCGGTGGTTATCTTATAGGCTTTGAGACCTATGATAATCCGAATAATTCATATCAATACGAAATGCTTATACTTGATTGTACGCTTCTTGCCCAGAACCTTCCGGCGTGGACATACAGCACCGGAAAATGCGGAGTGCCGGAGACTTCGCTTTGGACTATATGGCAGCCCAAGTACGGATATTACTGGACATTGTTCAGAGTATATGACAATAAAGGAAATCTGCTTGATGAGGCTTGCTTTGGATTTGAAAATATCTATTAAAAAGGAGAAAGTGCTATGATAAAAAGAGGGTTAAAGAGATTTTATGCAGCTTTATTGACCGGAATAATGGCGGTGAGTTCACTTGCATATGCTCCCGTTGTCAGGGCAAGTGAAGAGACGGAATTTTACAGTGATGAAGAAGTAATAAACGATGAAGTGCTTGAGGAAGATGAAAATGCATTATATGCAATCGATGCCGATCAGGCTGTATGGGATGTCCTTGATATAGTAAATCAGGAAAGAACAAATCAGGGACTCCCGGAACTTGTGATGGATGCAAGCCTTGTAAATACCGCAAATATAAGAGCGCAGGAGATTGTAACTAAATTTGATCATGAAAGACCGGACGGTTCGAGCTGCTTTACGGCGTTTGATGATGATGTCTTTTGGTGGGCTTGCGGAGAAAACATTGCTGCAGGTCAGAGAAGTGCAGCTTCGGTTATGAATGCATGGATGAATTCACCGGGGCACAGAGCCAATATATTAGAAAGTGGTTATAATTGTATCGGTATAGCTCTTGTATATAATCCTAATGCTGAGTATAGGTATTATTGGGTACAGGTATTCGGTTACAGAGATAATCCCGAAAAAATGTTTCGTGACGGAAGTGTACATTCGTATATAAAGGGTATATGTCAGATGCCTAATCCGGATGGAACAGGCGGATATCTCATAGGTATAGAAAGTTATGATAATCCTAACAATTCATATCAATATGAGATGCTTATCCTTGACTGTACGTTATATGCACAGGGAAAGCCTGCATGGATTTATTCAACCGGAAAATGCGGTGCACCGGGAAATTGCCTATGGACAATATGGAAACCTAAGTACGGATATTACTGGACACTTTTCAGAATATTTGATAAAAACGGAAATATGCTTGATGAAGCATGCTTTGGCTTTGTAAATGCATATTAAATAAGTTATAAAGCTAAAGAATAAATCGGAGATACATTAAGATGAATAAAATGATAAAAAGAAAAATTGCATATTTTATGACTGCGGCAGTTGTATTAAGCTACTTTATACTTAACGGTGGTTATACTTCATTTGCGGATGGAAACAACGATGCAGGTATTGACGGAAATGCGGTAGTGGCTTTGGCTGAAAGCTATGTGGGAAAAGTACCGTATGTTTCGGGTGGTAACAGCCTTGAAACAGGAACAGACTGTTCGGGTTTTGTGACGCTTATTTATAAAGCTTTCGGAATTGATATACCGGGAAGATCATCACAGGGAATATTGGACAATGCGGAAAGCTATGGTGTTTATATCGGAACGGATATTTCACAGGCTAAATCGGGTGATTTGATTTTTACCGGAGAAAGTCCTGATGCTAAAATATCACATGTCGGAATATATAAGGATGGAGGATATATAGTTCATCAGACCGTTCCCGGAAGCAGTGTTAAGGTACAAAGCCTTAGCTTAAGAGGTATGGGTTATGTAAAGGGAATAGTAAGACCTCACGCAATTATGAATGATACGGATGGTCTTACCGAAATAACGGATAATTCATATGGGCAGGTTGTTCTTACATCGCGCATTCCTACAAGCGGTGAGGTTGAGTACAAGTGGAATATAACCGGTGCCGAAAATATAGAAACGGGTTGGAGTGCGAATTATTCTACATACACTTTTCATTTTGTAAAAACCGGAGTTTATAATTCCGAGTTGCTCGTCAGACAAAAAGGTGATGAAAGCGGAAATGTTTTGGCTAAATCAACAACCAGCTTCTATCATAAAAACGCTATTAAGGGTATATGTCAGATGCCGTATACCGGTGAGGGCGGAGGTTACCTTATAGGTATCGAAAGCTATGATAATCCTAATCAGTCGTACCGCTATGAAATGTTAATCCTTGATTGTACGCTTTACTCTCAGGGACTGCCTGCATGGATTTATTCTACAGGTCAGTGCGGCGCACCGGAAACATGTCTTTGGACAATCTGGCAGCCTAAATACGGATATTACTGGACGTTATTCAGAATATATGATTCACAAAATAATTTAATAGCCGAAGAATGCTTCGGTTTCCAAAATATTTAATTATGCGGAGGATTTAAAAATGTCAGTTGAAAAGTTTGGAAAGATAACGGTTGAAACCTGCGATATAGAAGGACTTAAGGTGATTACGCCATCGGTCTTCGGAGATGACAGGGGATACTTTATGGAAACATATAATTATAATGATTTCAAGGCCGCCGGCATAGATATTGAGTTTGTACAGGACAACCAGTCAAGCTCTAAGAAAGGAGTTTTGAGAGGCCTTCATTTCCAGATAAACTACCCGCAAGATAAGCTCGTAAGAGTTGTAAGCGGAGAAGTTTTTGATGTAGCCGTTGACTTAAGAGAAGGTTCAAAAACCTTTGGAAAATGGTATGGTGTAAGACTTTCGGCAGAAAACAAAAAGCAATTTTTCATTCCTAAGAATTTCGCACACGGTTTTATAGTTTTGTCGGACAGTGCTGAATTTTGCTATAAGTGTACGGATTTTTATCATCCGAACGATGAAGGCGGACTTCTTTGGTCAGACCCTGAAATAGGTGTTGACTGGCCTATGCCTGAGGGAATGACAAGTGATGATTTGATTATTTCCGATAAGGATCAAAAGTGGAGTGGTATTAAAGAATACAAAAAGTAGGAGCACTCTGTATGACTAAGAAAAAGAAATTGCTGATATTTATTCTTGCGCTGCTTGCTGTTGTCTTTGACCTTTTAATTGTTCTCGGTTACAGAGATATGGAGACAAGGGAAAAGATAATACTTTGTGCCTTGGTAGATTTATCGGTATTGGTTTTAATTTTAAATAAAGATGTATTGTTTGGTATAGCGGATAATATTCTTCATGACAGAGGACTTATCTTCAGTTTGGCAAAGAACGATTTCAAGACGAAATATGCAGGTTCGTATTTCGGTATAGTCTGGGCTTTTATACAGCCTGTAATAATGGTGCTTGTATATTGGTTTGCACTTGATATCGGACTTCGATCCGGAAGAACTATGAGTTATCCTTTTATACTCTGGCTTATGGCGGGACTCGTGCCGTGGTTTTTCTTTGCCGAAGCACTTGGGTCGGGAACCAATTCGCTTATGGAATACAGCTATCTTGTGAAAAAAGTGGTTTTCAAGATAGACATATTGCCGATTGTAAAAGTAACATCAGCGATATTTATTCATCTGTTTTTTGTGGCGTTTATTGTTGTGTTCCAATGCTTCTACGGTTACTATCCTGATCTTTATACGCTTCAGCTGATATACTACATACTATGTATGTATGTTTTCATACTCGGCATTTCATATTTTACAAGTGCGGCAGTCATATTCTTCAGAGACTTAAATCAGATAATAGCGATTATACTTCAGGTTGGAATATGGGCTACACCTATTATGTGGAATATTAAGGACCTGATGCCAAGACTTGACAATGTTATGAAGCTTAATCCGGTTTATTATGTGGTAAGCGGTTTCAGAGATTCGCTTCTTGTAAAAATGTGGTTTTGGGAAAGACCGGTATGGACGGCGGTATTCTGGACAACGGTAATAATTCTTTATGTTTTTGGTTACAAGGTTTTCCAAAAGCTTAAGGTTCATTTTGCGGATGTATTATAGAGCATAAATCAGAAAGGAAATAATATGAAAGTTTTAGTTACGGGCGCAAACGGATATATCGGCAGATATGTGGTTAAGGAGTTGCTTGAAAAGGGCAATGAAGTAATCGCAGCTGATATAAACTATGATGGTGTGGATGGAAGAGCAAAGTTCTCGGATATAAATCTGTTCGGAGGAGAGACGGACATATATGAGAAATTCGGATGCCCGGATGTATGTATACATCTGGCTTGGCGGAACGGATTTGTTCATAATGCGGCAAGTCATATAGACGATCTCCCGAAGCATTATGAGTTTATCAAAAATATGCTTGAGGGAGGACTTAAGCACATTGTTGTAATGGGTTCAATGCATGAGGTAGGTTATCATGAGGGTGCGATTGATGAGAATACACCGTGCAATCCAATATCTCTTTATGCGATTGCAAAAAATACTTTAAGACAACTTACGCTTTTAAAAGCAAAGGAAAAGGATGCCGTTTGTCAGTGGATAAGAGGATATTATATACTCGGAGATGACTTAAAAAACAACTCGATTTTCTCAAAGATTGTAGCTGCGGCAAATGAGGGTAAAAAAGAATTTCCGTTTACATCAGGTAAGAATAAATATGACTTCTTACATGTTACAGAGCTTGCAAGTCAGATAGCAGCCGTTGCATCTCAAACAGAGATTGACGGAATAGTTAATTGTTGTTCGGGCGAGCCGATATCATTGGGTGAGAAGGTTGAAAGCTTTATAAAAGAGCATAACTTTGACATTAGGCTTAATTACGGAGCATTTCCGGACAGAGCTTATGATTCGCCTGCTATCTGGGGCGATGCTTCAAAAATCAAGGAAATAATGAAGAATTATTAAGAATTATTGAGATAAGAAATTCGGAGACAACTAATGAGCACTACTGCTATAAAGGTAAATGATGTAAGTAAATTATATAAGCTTTACGATAAGCCTTCAGACAGATTTAAGGAGGCTCTCGGTCTTACCAAAGAAAAAAGATACAAGGAACATTATGCTTTGCATAATGTAAGTTTTGAAGTAGAAAAAGGTCAGACTGTAGGAATTATCGGAACAAACGGTTCGGGTAAGTCAACCATACTTAAAATAATAACCGGAGTTCTTTCCGCAACGGAAGGAAGTGTTGATGTGGATGGCAGAATATCCGCATTGCTTGAGCTTGGTGCGGGATTTAATCAGGAATACACCGGCATGGAAAATATTTATCTTAACGGTACTATGATGGGCTACTCGAAAGAAGAGGTGGATGCGCGTCTTCAAATGATTCTTGATTTTGCCGATATAGGCGATTTTATCAATCAGCCGGTTAAAACTTATTCAAGCGGTATGTTTGTGCGACTTGCTTTTGCGGTAGCAATAAATATTGATCCCGAAATCCTCATAGTTGATGAGGCGCTTTCTGTTGGCGATGTATTTTTTCAGGCCAAGTGCTATCACAAATTTGAAGAGTTTAAGAAAAACGGTAAAACAATTCTTATGGTAAGCCATGACCTTGGAAGTATAGCAAAGTATTGTGATAAGGTTGTACTTCTTAACAAAGGACATCTGGTTGAGGAAGGCGAGCCGAAAGAGATAGTTGATTTATATAAGCAGATACTCGTAAGTGAGGCTGAAGGAAGAGAACTCGATGAAAAGCAGCCTGAGATTGATGATATTGAAGTAAATGAAGAAGGAAAGCTTTGGAAGAATATTCTTATGCAGAATCCTAATGTGCTTGATTACGGAGATAAGGAAGCTGAAATAATCGATTTTGCGATAATAGACGATAAAGGAAGAATAACCAATAATATACAAAAAAATACGGAATTCAAAATCAGGATGAAGGTTAGTTTTCATAAAGATATAGATCAGCCGATATTTGCGTATACAATTAAGGATTTGCAGGGAACAGACGTTACCGGAACCAATACCATGTATGAAAAGGTTGATTTTGGAACGGTAAAAGCCGGAAAAACAAAAGTTATAGAATTTACACAGAATATGAATTTGCAGGGAAGAAATTATCTTCTTTCATTTGGTGTGGTAGGCTATAAGGATAACGATTTTGCGGTCTATCACAGGTTTTATGATGCGTGCAACATAAATGTCGTGTCGGATAAGGATACGGTAGGCTTTTATGATATGAATTCAGAGGTTACCGTACTTGAATAATCAGGAGGACAGTTCGTTGGACAGTAATATTGAATATATAGGCCAGGTTGCTTTGGATTATAAATATTACAGCGGTAAGGACCTTTACAGCGACGGCTCGGAAGAGGAGTTGCTTGATATAGTCAGACATCATGGAAAAGAGGAATATAACAGGATTATCGATGAAAAAAATTCATGGCCTGTTTTATATCATTTGTCTGATATAAGGGGAAATATCGTTGACTGGATTCCTTTTACTAAGGAGGACAGTGTGCTTGAGATAGGTGCGGGCTGCGGTGCCATAACGGGTGTGCTTGCAAAGCATGCGGGACATGTGGACTGTATAGAACTTTCAAGAGCAAGAAGTCTTGTAAATGCCGAAAGACATAAAGAGTTTGACAACATTAAAATAACCGTCGGCAATTTTCAGGATATCGAAAAGGATATCGAAAAAAAATATGATTATATAACTCTTATCGGAGTTCTTGAATATGCGGCAAGCTATATAAATTCAAAGACTCCGTATGATGAATTCTTAAATATAATAAAATCACATCTTAAACCGACAGGAAAAATCGTAATAGCAATAGAAAATAAATACGGTTTAAAGTATTGGGCAGGATGCAGGGAAGATCATCTCGGAACGTATTTTTCGGGAATTGAAGGATATGTCGGTGTTGACAGCGTTAAAACCTTCTCAAAGAACGGTCTTATAAAGCTTTTAACGACTGCGGGACTTGAGGATTTAAGCTTTTATTATCCTTATCCGGATTATAAGCTTCCGCTTTCGATTTATTCGGATGACTTTCTTCCGCAGCCAAAGAGTCTGATAAATAATCTCAGAAACTTTGACAGTGACAGAATGCTTATTTTTGATGAGAGTAAAGTATTTGATAATCTTATAGAGGACGGAATGTTTGACATTTTTTCAAATTCGTTTCTCGTAATAGCGGGCATGGGGGTGCAGGTATGAGAAAAAACATATTTTCAAAATTCTCCAATGACCGAAATGATAATTACAAAATCCGTACGGATATATATGAGGATAACGGCAAACGCTTTGTGGTAAAAGCGGGGGTGACCGACGGCGGTAAAAATCATATAGCCAATGTATTTTCCATGTATAACGGATTAAAAAAACAGGCTGATAATACGGCATTTGATATAAACAAATCGACGCTTATCAACGGTGAACTTCAGCTTGAATATCTTAAAGGTGAAACATTGGAAAAGCTTCTTGACGAAGCATTAAAAAACGGACAAAGACAAAGATTTGACGAGCTCGTAAAAAAATATACGGAAAATGTAAGAGCTATGGCAAAGAAGCCATTTTCTTCGTCAAAGGAATATCTTGAAATATTCGGTGAAAAAGCAGATGTTGATGAAAATGCTTTGTCCATGGATATTAGCGATATAGATATGATTTTTGCAAATGTAATGGTTGAAGAGGATAAATGGACCGTTATAGACTATGAGTGGAGTTTTATAGTAAGCATACCTGTGGATTTTGTGTTATTCAGAACGCTTCACTATTATGCTGTTCCCGACAGAAAATCCATATTGGAGAATATAGATTTATATGACCTTATGGGCATAAATCGTGAAAAAGAAGAAATATATGTAAACATGGAGAACTGTTTTCAGACTTATATAATAAGAGACAATAAGCCGTTGTGGCAGCTTTATGACAGCATGGGCAAGCCTTTTTACGATATGCCGGGTATAGCGTATAAGTTAAACAAGGATTTACCTTCCGCTATTAACGTGCTTAAGGATGATACAACCGTAAGTGACAGCGTTAACGTCAAGACGGATGATGACAATAATAAAGTTGCGGTTATCAAGCCTAAGGAAGATGCAAAAGTAATAATGTTTAATCCATCTTATGAGGCTTCTGTTATAAGACTTATAAGTATAAAGGGATTATTAAAAAACGGTGACGAGTATGAGCCTGCGTATTTGTGTAACGGAAGACTTTGTGCAGACGGAATAATCATTTTTAAAGAAGATAATCCGTATATTATGACGGATGATATTAAAGACGGAACCGAAAAAATAGTAATATGTTATAGATTGGCTAAGCTTGGAAAAGATATGAGCGATGACGCTGCTTCGTTGATTGATGTATGCGATGAGGCTGATGAGCTTAAATTGCAGTGCTACAATCTTGAACTGAAAAACAGTGAACTTGGTACAAAACTCGATAAGGTTATGGCTGAGGATTATCAGGTGGTTATGGAACTTCAGGCACAAACAGAGGCACTTGAACATACTATAAAATCCATGAAAAATTCAACTTCATGGAAAATTACGAAACCACTCAGAAAACTAAGAAAAAGGTAAGGAGTAACGGGATGATTTTTAATGATATGCCCAACAGACTTTTGGTGTTCTTTTTCTATGACAGGGAAGGAATAGTTGATAATTATATACCGTATATGCTGGATGACCTTAAAAAAAATGTAAATGATATAATTATCGTTTGCAACGGTGCACTTACCGATGAGGGAAGCGATATATTTAAAGGTTATACAGATAAATTGATTGTTCGTGAAAATAAGGGTTTTGACGTATGGGCATATAAAACTGCGCTTGAAAGCATAGGTTGGGAAAAAGCAGGTACGTATGACGAGATAATTCTTATGAACTTTACCATGATGGGACCGATATATCCTTTTAAGGAAATGTTTGATACTATGGCGAAAAAAGACCTTGATTTCTGGGGAATCACGCAGTTTTACAAGACTGATTTCGATCCGTGGGGCGGACTTCCCGATGGATATATACCTGACCATATTCAATCGCATTTTATAGCGGTAAGAAAGGATATGGTTAACTCTGATGTGTTCCATGATTATTGGGATGATATGCCTATGATAACGGGATATCTTGATTCTATTATCAATCATGAAACAAAATTTACCAAATATTTTGAGAAGGCCGGATATAAGTGGCAGGTTTATGCGGATGCCGAAGATTTCAGACCGTATTCTTATCAGCCTGCGGTGGCTATGGCAAAGAGAATGGTAGAGGAAAAAAGATGTCCGATATTTAAGCGCCGCAGCTTTATGCAGGATTACGACGTAATACTTAACGAGTCGTGTGGACAGGAAGCATATGAATTATTCAAGTTTCTTAAGGATAAGACGGACTATGATGTAAATCTTATATGGGACAATCTTCTTCGAGTTGAGAATCAGGCAGATTTAAAAAAGAATCTTCAGTGGAACTATATCCTTTCTTCGGAAAAGGCATATAACGAAAATGCAGCCGACAACAAGAAGATAGCACTTGTAATGCACATACATTTTATCGATCTTGTTGAAGAGTGTGCTATGTACGCATCCTCCATGCCGAGTCATACAGATATGTACATTACGACAAAC
>JAFSZR010000253.1 GCA_017459135.1 Lachnospiraceae bacterium
AAGGCTCACAGAGATTCTCATACTTATATGGCTACAAGCTGGGATGAGTTCACCGATACAATCGAGCATAAGCCGGGCTTTATAAAGGCTATGTGGTGCGGTGACGAAGCCTGTGAAACAGCTATCAAGGATGAGACGGGAGCAACCACAAGATGTATGCCGTTTGAACAGGAAACACTTTCCGATGTATGTGTACATTGCGGAAAGCCTGCAAAGAAAATGGTATACTTCGGAAGAGCATACTAAGACAGGATACTAAAAACAGTCTGACCATATAGTTATAAAGTTTAAGCAACTATAGAACTTGTCATCGATTTGCTAAATCAGAACGTTCGACTCTTTTGATTTTGCACGAAACCAAAAACTCGCTACGCTCAAACAGTTTGGTTTCTGAGCAAATTCATGCAAAGTCTCACTGCTGATTTTAAACAAATCGGACAAACTGTTCTAATAGCTGCTTAATTATAGCTATATGGTCAGACTGTTTGCTTAGTTGATTGATTAAGACAATAGATTATGAATACGGCGCGAAGTAACACTGACGGAGTTGATTTATGAACGAGAAAATTGTTATGCCGGCGGGAGCCGTGTATATAATTGAAGAATTGAATAAAAAAGGCTATGAAGCATTTATTGTCGGGGGCTGTGTAAGAGACAGCTTACTTGGCAGGGTTCCGAGTGACTGGGATATAACTACGTCAGCTACACCGTATCAGGTAAAGGATATTTTTAAGAAGACTGTTGATACAGGGCTGCAGCATGGTACTGTCACTGTACTTGTCGATAAGGAACATGCTAAGGGAAACGAGTATTCTTATGAAGTGACGACATATAGAGTGGATGGTGTTTATGAGGATCACAGAAGACCGTCCGAGGTTACGTTTTCCAAGAGTCTTGAGGAAGATTTGAAACGTCGCGACTTTACGATTAATGCTATGGCGTACAATGATAAAGACGGTGTGGTTGATATCTTCGGAGGAAAAGAGGATCTAGAAAGAAAATTGATAAGATGTGTCGGCACGCCGTCCGAAAGGTTTGATGAGGACGCACTTCGTATTTTAAGAGCCGTAAGATTTGCTGCACAGCTTGGATTTAAGATAGATGACGAAACCCAAAAAGCTATGGAAAATCAAGCGCGTTTTCTTAAGGATATAAGTGCGGAAAGAATCAGGGAAGAGTTCACAAAGCTTATAACTTCCGATAATCCGGGCATGCTTACTACGGCATATGAGCTTGGGCTTACAAAAGAGTTCCTTCCGGAATTTGACGAGATGATAAAAACGCCGCAAAACAATCCGAACCATATGTATCCTGTCGGAATGCATACTATAAAAGTTATGGAGAATGTTCCGAGAGATACGGTTTTAAGATATACGGCACTCCTTCATGATGTGGCAAAACCTTTATGTAGAACGACAGATGAAAACGGAACGGATCATTTTTACGATCATCAGATAACCGGCTCGAAAATGGCACATGATATATTAAGAAGATTGAAGTTTGATAACGATACGGTGGACAAGATAACAAAACTTGTTATGTATCATGATTACGGTATAGGAAGCGAGCTTGGTATAAAAGCATTCCGCAGATTTTTGGCAAAGCTTGGCACGGAGAATTTTGATGACTATATTACAATCAGAGAAGCTGACATAAAGGCTCAAAGCGATTACAACCTGGAAAGCAAAAAGGAAAGTATAGAAAGTTTTAAGAAAATGTATGAGATTGTTGTTTCGGAAAATCATTGTCTTAAAATAGCCGACCTTGCCATAGACGGAAAGGTATTGATAGAACTTGGAATGAAACCGGGCAGAGCCATGGGTGAGATGCTTCACTATCTTTTGGAATGCGTTATGGATGAGCCGCCTTTAAATAACAGAGAAACTCTTATAAATTTGGTAAGAAGCAAGCTTGAAGAAGAAACATAGACAGACAAGAAACAGCAAAAATCGCAAGAGATAAAAAAGAACCATTGCAAAAGGAATTATTTTTCCCCTTTGAACATACAATTAACAAGATTGATGTTTGGAGGGGATTTTTTGGCTGATAAAATGTCTGAAGTTTATGAAGTGTACGATATGGAAATATACCAAACGATGAGGGGCAGAGGCTCATTTATACTTAAAACGGATAAAGGCATCAGGCAGTTGAAACAGCTTGATACAAACGAAAGCAGGCTTAATGCCGAGTATTTGTTTAAGGAAAGATTGTTTGAGTCCGGATTTACACGAATAGACAGATGCATAAAAAATACCGACGACGAACTTATATCCTATGACAGATATGGCAATGCTTATGTTATGAGAACATTTTTTGAAGGCAGGGAGATAGATGTTTTCAATAAGGAAGAGATAAAAAAATCCGTAGACAATCTTGCGGATTTTCACATAAAAAGTCGGAATGCGTTTATTAGTACGGAAAGTGATGTGCATATAAGAATAAACAGTGACTTCAAAAAAAGAAACCGAGAATTAAAAAGAGTAAAAAATTTTATGCTTAAAAGAAAAAGCAAGAAAGAATTTGAGGAATTGTTTTTGGATAATTATGAATTCTTTTATAAACAGGCTGTGGATTGCGAAAACAAGCTTGACGAAAGTGTCCTTAAAATGATGGCGGAACATACGGGTTATTGCCATGGAATGTATAACCAACACAGCATTATGGTGGATGAAGAAGATAAAAAACTTGATACAGTCGGCTTTGACAGATTTTATGTAGGAAGTCAGCTTAACGATTTGTATCATTTTATGAGAAAAACTGTAGAGAAAAACGATTATGATTTTGAAATAATGCGTGAAATCGTAGAAAAATACGGTGAAAAATGTAAGTTAAGCAAGAATGATCTGAAATATATCTACATATTATACCTGTATCCCGAAAAGTTCTATAAACTGGGAAATCAGTATATAAATTCACCGAAAAACTGGATTTCGCCCAAAATGATGGAAAAAATAGGCAAGATAATAGCTGAAGAAACAAAAAAACAAGCCCTGATAGACAAATTTAACAGTTTTTATTTGGAAAATTAGCATAATTAAGGTATTCACATTTAAAATAAAATCTTGTATAATACAGAAGTTAAGGTGGTAGATATGCGAAAAAGTGTCTTATTGATTATTTCGTTACTGCTTATTTGTCTCGTCGGATGTGCGGGCAAGGGTAAGGTAAAGGTGTATGACGGCAGCACAGAAGATGCAGCGTCGGCACATACCGAAGAATCCATAACGGCGGTAATGGTTAAGCGTGATACCGAAACCAATGATATTACATTTCTTAATTATATAACCGGTGAGCAGCTGGTACTTGGATATCATGGCGGAGTAAGTGTTACGGATACTTACGGCAATAACCTTATAATAAGCGATGTGCCTGTCGGAAGTGTTGTTGATATAGTTTATTATGCGGATACAAACCGGCTGGTCAGTATAGCGGAAAACAGCAGCGTTCAGATAATTAAGAATGTAAATAAATTTTCCGCAGACATTAATGCAAAGAAGGCAACCTATAAAGGAACTTCATGCAAGATGTCGGAATACGCGCTTGCTTTCGAGGACGGAAATGCCAGAAGTATCATGGAAGTAAATACGGAAGATCAGGTTACACTTTATTTAATGAATGGAACCTTGATTTCGTGCGTTATAGATATAGGACATGGCTACGTAAGACTTCTTAATCAGGATACCTACATCGGAGGAATGGTTGAGGTCGGATATGATGTAATAGTTCCTGTAACCGATGATATGCTTTTTCCGGTAAGGGAAGGAACGTACACCTTAAGAATTAACAATAAGGGCTACAGTAACAGCAAAGAAGTTACTGTTGTTAAAGATGAAGAAACGGAAGTGAATATAGCTGATATAGCAATACCGTCCGGAACAGTTTCATTCTTGGTTACTCCTGCGGAAGCGGAAGTATATGTTGACGGCAATCTTTGCGAGTCGCATGCTTTTACGGGTCTTTACGGTTCCTACAGCCTTAAGATAAAGGCGGAAGGATATAAAAGTTTTAACGGAAGCTTCAAGATTTCCGAACCTGTAAAGACACATACGTTTGAACTCGAGGAAGAAGAAACAACGGAGACGACAGAGACAACCGAGGAGACGACAGAGACAACCGTAAGTACTACGGAAACAACTGCGGCAACAACCCAGAATGCAAATACAACGGAGACGTATACGGGTGCTACGGCCAATACAATTACCGTAAAAACACCTGCGGGAGTCGGGGTTTATGTGGATGGAAATTATGTAGGATATGCCCCGGTAACCTTCCAGAAGGTAGTCGGAACACATACCATAGTTTTATATCAGACGGGAAGTCTGATAAAGAGTTATACAATTCAGGCAGCGGATGACGGTAAGGATGATGAATACAGTTTTGATGATCTTACGACGTTAACCGACTTGATTAATATAGATAATTAGAGTTTGAATACATTTAAGGAGGAACATCATGGATTACATGAAAATATATGAAGAATGGACTACCAATCCGTTTTTCAGTGAGGAGACAAGACAGGAACTTCTTGCCATAAAGGATGATGAAAAGGAAATTAAGGAACGTTTCTATGCAGATCTTGAGTTCGGTACGGCAGGTTTAAGAGGTATAATCGGTGCCGGTATAAACCGTATGAACAACTATGTTGTAGCAAAGGCTACACAGGGTCTTGCCAATTATATCATCCACAGAAAGAAACAGTCCAAGGGTGTTGCCATATGTTTTGATTCCAGAAGATGTTCACCTGAATTTGCCGATGTTGCGGCACTTTGCCTTGCTGCTAACGGTATAAAGGCATATGTGTTTGAGTCGCTTCGTCCTACACCTGAGCTTTCATTTGCGGTAAGAGAGCTTGGATGTGTGGCAGGTATAAATATTACAGCAAGTCACAATCCGCCTGAATATAACGGATATAAAGTATATTGGGAGGACGGTGCACAGATAACTCCGCCTCATGATGCGGGTATTATGAAAGAGGTTAAATCCATAACCGTTCAGGATGCAAAGACCATGCCTAAGCTCGAGGCAATTCATGAGGGACTTTATGAGATAATCGGTCGTGAGATTGATGATGCATACATGGCCGAGTTAAAGAAGAAAGTAATCCATCAGGATTGTATAGATAAATACGGAAAAGAGTTAAAGATAGTTTATACGCCGCTTCACGGAACAGGTAACATACCTGCAAGAAGAATACTTCGTGAGCTTGGCTTTGAAAATGTTTATGTGGTGCCTGAACAGGAAATGCCGGATGGAGAATTTCCTACTGTAAGCTATCCGAATCCTGAGGCTGCAGAAGCATTTGAGCTTGCTTTAAAGCTTGCTAAGGAAAGAGATGCGGATTTGGTTCTTGCAACCGATCCTGACGCTGACAGACTCGGAGTATATGTTAAGGATAAGCAGGGTGAGTATCATTGCCTTACAGGAAATATGTCCGGAAGTCTTCTTGCGGATTATGAAATCGGTCAGATAGCTGCTACAAAGGGATTGCCGGAAGACGGTGTATTAATAAAGACTATAGTTACAACCAATCTTGCCGATGCCATTGCGGAGCATTACGGGGTAAAGGTTATTGAAACATTAACAGGTTTCAAATATATAGGACAGCAGATACTTAATTTTGAGACTAAGGGTGAGGGTACATATTTATTTGGATTTGAGGAAAGCTACGGCTGTCTTATAGGAACTCACGCAAGAGACAAGGATGCAATAGTAGCAACCATGGCATTGTGCGAGGCAGCAGCTTACTATCGATCAAAGGATATGACACTTTGGGATGCCATGATGGATATGTATGATAAATACGGATATTACAAGGACGGTATCCAGACACTTACTCTTAAGGGACTTGACGGGCTTGCAAAGATAAAGGAAATCATGGATCACTTAAAGAGCAATACTCCGGAGCGGATAGCAGGTTACAAGGTGCTTTGGGCACGTAATTATGATAATGATACTTCAACAAATATGATAAACAAGGCTGTACTTCCTACAGGTCTTCCGAAGTCAAATGTTGTTTATTATGATCTCGAGGACGGAGCATGGTTATGTGTAAGACCTTCGGGAACAGAACCTAAGATAAAATTCTACTACGGTGTTGTAGGAAAGAGTATCGAAGATGCAGATAAATTATCCGATGAATTCGGACAATCGATTATGAAAATGATGGAACATCTTTTATAAAAAACAACGGGGACGGTTAGAAATGATATGTACCCTCTTTACTGGACATACCAGTAAGGAGGGTACATATCAGAAATCGTCCCCGATTCTTTATAAAAAAGCTCGCAAATTGGATAAAGATGTAATATATTATATCAAGTGTGGAGACGTATCGAAGTGGTCATAACGGGGCTGACTCGAAATCAGTTTGCCGGGCAACCGGCACGAGGGTTCGAATCCCTCCGTCTCCGCTTTTTTTTTATACGGGGAAGAATTTATATTTAGCAGGAGGTTATTATGCTAAGACTGAAAAATATTATTAAGGACTATGAAACCGGCGGCGAAAAGGTTCATGCATTAAAGGGCGTGAGCATTAACTTTCGTTCCAACGAGTTCGTATCTGTACTCGGGCAGTCGGGCTGCGGTAAGACGACACTTCTTAATATCATAGGCGGTCTTGACCAGTATACCAAGGGCGATCTTGTTATTAAGGGAAAATCAACCAAGAAGTATAAAGATAAGGATTGGGATTCATACAGAAATCATTCGATAGGATTTGTGTTCCAGAGTTATAACCTCATTATGCACCAGAGCGTTCTTTCAAATGTAGAGCTTGCGCTTACACTTTCGGGTGTATCCAAGTCGGAAAGAAGAAAGCGTGCGAAAGAGGTACTTGAAAAAGTAGGACTTAAGAATCAGATTTCCAAGAAGCCTAATCAGCTTTCGGGCGGTCAGATGCAGAGAGTTGCGATAGCAAGAGCACTTATAAACGATCCTGAGATCCTTCTTGCGGATGAACCTACAGGTGCACTCGATACCGAAACAAGTGTGCAGATTATGGACTTGCTTAAGGAGATTGCGGATGACAGACTTGTTATCATGGTAACTCACAACCCTGAGCTTGCCGAAAATTATTCGACAAGAATTATAAAGCTTCTTGACGGAGAAGTGATAGACGATTCGAATCCTTACACAGATGAGGAAGCCGAAAAGGTAAGCTATGAGGAAGAGGACAAAAAGAAAAACAAGAAGAACAGAATGTCGTACTTTACGGCACTCGGATTAAGCTTTAACAACCTTCTTACAAAGAAGGGGAGAACCATACTTACTGCATTTGCCGGAAGTATAGGTATCATAGGTATAGCACTTATATTGTCACTTTCAAGCGGCTTCAGAAATTATATAAGCAGCGTTGAGCAGGATACGCTTTCAACATATCCGCTTGAGATAACGGATGAGTCGGTTGACCGTTCTGCAATGTTTTCGATGCTTCTCGGAAATGATATGAAGAGTTCCGAGGAACATGATATGGATAAGGTTTATTCGAATAACTTCGTAGGCGATTATATGAATACGCTTATGAGCGAAGTTAAGATAAATGATATGATTTCATTTATGGATTATATCGAAAACGGTGACGGACAGGTTATTAAGAAATATGCGTCAGACATCATGTACACATACGGTATAAAAATAAATGCATATTTGCCTGATACCGACAACGATATTTATCAGGTAAACCCGGGAACCGTAATGGACAAAATCGGTATGGGTTCCATGGCGGAAATGTCGCAGTACAATATCGGAAGTTCGATGGATATGACCAGTGTATGGTCTGAGATAATTGAAAATCAGGACCTTCTTAACGAGCAGTATGACGTAATTGCCGGACGTTGGCCTGAAAACTATGACGAGCTTGTTCTTGTTGTATCGGAGTATAATGAGATAACCGACTACGAGCTTTATACTCTCGGTTTAAGAGATGTAAAAGAGCTTCAGGATATGGTTGCCGCTTCGCTCAAGGGTGAAATCGTAACATATCCTAATACATCATATACCTACGATGAGCTTTTAAACCTCACATATAAGGTAATTCCTACATCGGATTACTATGCTTATGACGAGGCTCAGGGCTGTTACGTGGATATGAGCGATGATTACAATTTCCTTAAGGATAAGATTGACAACGGTATAGAAGTTAAGGTTGTCGGAATCGTTCGTCCTAACGAGGATGCCGCTGTACATTCCATTATGACCACAATAGGTTATAAGCATGCTCTTGCACAGAAGCTTATGGAAATGGCAAGAGAAAGTGATATTGGAAAGGAACAGCTAGCTAATCCGGATATAAATGTATTTACAGGATATGAATTCGGTGCTGACGTAAATGCGGAAAAACAGGAAGATACAGAAAAAATGATTCAGGAGCTTGCAAAGCAGATGGCGGAGCAGTTCGGTGTTTCGGATTTGTCGGAAGTGCCGGAAGAACAGCTCTTTGAGTATATGCACTCGGTTGAACCTGTTCAGGCTATGATGATACTTGCTGTATTGCCTGAAGATAAGCAGGCTTCATATATGGCATCACTTTCGGAAGAAGAGATGGCTGCATTTATGAGTGCCATGGATGATACTTCATCGGCAGCACAGGGTATGTCGCAGGGCATGTCGCTTACGGCACTTAAGAAAGCTGAAGATGCAACCTATGATGATAACCTTACGACTATAGGTATTGCATATGAAAATGATCCTGAGAGCATAAAGATATATCCTAAGGATTTTGATTCAAAGGAAAAGATAATAAGTATTATAGATGAGTACAATGAGAAAGTAAGAGCTGCAGGAGAAGAAGATAAGGAAATATCTTTTGAAGATATGATAGGAACCATGATGTCTTCAATAAGCACCATAATCAATGCAATCTCTTACGTACTTATAGCTTTCGTAGCGATTTCACTTGTTGTTTCTTCGATAATGATCGGAATCATAACTTATATTTCGGTACTTGAGAGAACCAAGGAAATCGGTGTACTTCGAAGCATCGGTGCATCGAAGAAGGATATTTCCAGAGTGTTCAATGCGGAGACGATTATCGTCGGATTTATCGCCGGTGTAATCGGTATAGTTGTAACCATAGCACTTAACGTACCTATCAACAAGGTAATCAAGAATGTATCGGGCTTGAGCCACATCTCAAGACTTCCGATAAAGGGCGCAGCGATTCTTATAATCATAAGCGTGGTACTTACTATGATTGCGGGACTTATACCTTCGAGAGTAGCATCCAAGAAGGATCCTGTGGTTGCGTTAAGAACCGAATAGCAATATAATGGTATAAAATATTAAAAAAGGAAAAAGCCTATGATAAACGAAACTATAAAAGAAAATCTTATAAAGCACAATCAGGATAAGCTTCTTTCATATCTTTCGACACCGGGGCTTTGTAAGGCTAATGAATGTAAATTGGAAAAGCAACTTGCCGCTGTGGATTGGTCGTTCCTTGAACCTCATAAGTCGTATAATTCAGAGGAAGATATAAAACCTATAGATATACTTCTTAATGATGCTGTGGAAGAAAAACGCGGGAAATATGAAAAAATCGGTCTTGATGCCATACGTGACGGCAAGCTTGCACTTGTGCTTCTTGCGGGCGGACAGGGAACAAGACTTGGTTACGACCATCCTAAGGGAATGTTTAATGTTGGTGTTAACAAAGACTTGTACATCTTTGAGTGCCTTATAAATAACACCATGAAGGTTGTTGAAAAAGCGGGATGCTTTGTACCGTTTTATATTATGACGAGCTCTATAAACAATGACGAGACTGTAGCTTTTTTTGAGGAACACAACTATTTCGGATACAATCCCGACTATATAACGTTCTTTGTTCAGGAGTCCAATCCTGTTACGGATTTTGAAGGAAATATCCTCCTTGCCGACAAAGATGAACTTTGTATGTCTCCGAACGGTAACGGCGGATGGTTTTCTTCCATGGAAAGAAATGGTTTGCTTGATTCGCTTCTTGAATCGCCGGTAGAATGGATAAATGTTTTTTCGGTTGATAACGTACTTCAAGGCATAGCGGATCCGGTATTCTTAGGTGCGACCATAGAAAGCAAAAAAACATGTGGGGCAAAGGTTGTTGCAAAAGCTACACCGGACGAAAAAGTCGGCGCCATATGTACCATGTCGGGAATGCCTCATATAATTGAGTACTACGAGCTTTCCGAAAAGATGATGAATGAAAAAATTTCCGACGGAACTTATGCTTACGGTTACGGAGTTATACTTAATTATCTTTTCCCTATCAAAAAGCTCAAACATACACTGAATGCGGATATGCCGCTTCATATAGTAAAAAAGGCAGTTCCGTATATGGATTATGATGGAAATTATATAAATCCGTCAGAGGTAAACGCATATAAATACGAAACACTCGCTTTGGATTTGATTCATGCCATGGATACGTGTCTGGCATATGAAATTATAAGAGAAAAAGAATTCGCACCGATAAAAAATAAAGAAGGTGTTGACTCGATAGATACAGCACGGGAATTATTAAAGAAAAACGGAGAGGCTTTATAAGCCTCTTTTGTTTTTGCTGTAAAATTGATGGTATTATTTGTTAGCCCATAAGAACTTGTAAAAAAAGTCATATTAGTATATAATACAACTAATTATGTACTTTTATTATGGAGGGGATAGGGTCTTATGGCTAAAAAGGTTTTAATTATCGGTGCAGGTCCTGCCGGATTGACAGCAGCATATGAATTGCTCTCGAAATCAAAAGACTATGAAGTTGTTGTATATGAAGAAAGCTCCTGCTTCGGAGGAATATCAAGAACAGTTGAACATAACGGAAACCGTATGGATATGGGCGGTCACCG
>JAFSZR010000019.1 GCA_017459135.1 Lachnospiraceae bacterium
AAGCAGGGCAAAGAAGCTCGTATAGTTGCAAAGATGAATGCACTTTGCGATCCCGTTATAATAAAATCCTTGTATGAGGCTTCGTGTGCGGGAGTTAAGATTGACCTTATTATAAGAGGTATCTGTTGCCTTAAGGCTGGCGTTAAGGGATTGAGTGAAAATATTACGGTAAGATCCATAGTAGGTAACTTCCTTGAGCATGCAAGAATCTTTTATTTCTACAATGACGGTTTTGAAGATGTATATATGGGAAGTGCGGACTGGATGCCTCGTAACCTTGACAAGAGAGTTGAGATAACCTTCCCGGTTGAGGATGAGGATTTAAAGAAGTCTGTTATCGAGATACTTAATATTCAGTTGGCGGATACGCTTAAGGCTCATTTCATGCAGCCGGACGGAACTTATGAGAAGCTTGATCTAAGAGGAAGAGAAAGAATAGAAGCACAGCTTATGTTCTGCAAGCAGGCTATCAGCCGTTCTAAATCCGATAAAAAGGAAAAAGAGTCAAGAGTGTTTATTCCAAAGACAAAGGTGGAATAATAAATAACGTTACTTTGCCTTGTGCAAAGACAAGGCTTTAGTATAATTAAAAATTAATAAACTTAGGAGGATTAAAGAGTGGAAAAATTCTTTAAAATCAAAGAAAACAACTCTACGGTACGTACCGAAATTTTTGCCGGATTAACTACTTTCTTTGCAATGGCTTATATTGTATTTGTTAATCCTAATCAGGTTGCGGCCGAAGGCGCAAACGGCTGGCTTGTGGCAGCAGGTGCAGAGCCTGTTACTATGGGTAAAATCTGGAATTCGGTGTACATTGCTTCCATATTGGTTGCAATAATAGGAACCTTACTTATGGCATTTTATGCAAGAATGCCTTTTGCACAGGCTTGCGGAATGGGACTTAATTCATTCTTCTGTACGACTTTCGTTGCAGGTGCATTTTTCGGAGGAGAGGATGTAGTTACCGGATATCAGGCAGGTCTTGTAATAGTACTTGTATCCGGACTTATTTTCCTTGTACTTTCAATTACAGGTTTGAGAAAGTATATCGCAACCGCACTTCCTGATTGTCTTAAAAAGGCTATTCCTGCAGGTATCGGTTTGTTTATAGCAATGATAGGTCTTAAGAATGCGGGAATCATCGAGGACAATCCATATACTTTTGTACAGTTCTTCGATATTCACGGAAGAATTGATGCAATCGGCGGAGATGTAACAGGTCTTGATGTATGGCATGAAATCGTTCCTGTTGTTGTAGCTTTACTCGGTGTATTTATAATTGCAGTTCTTGCAAGATTCGGATTCAAGGCAAATGTTATAATCGGAATTATTGCATCAACAATTTTATATTACGTTATGATGTGGGAGCTTCCTTCATTTGATACAAGCCAGATTGGTCAGTCATTTAAGGACTTTAAGGAAATCGGTTTATTCGGAGTATTTAAAGGCAAGGCATGGGAGGCCGCATTTAACGGAGAGTTTATAGGTGGTGTATTTGCAGCAATCGTTCTTATAGTTGCATTCTGTCTTGTGGATATGTTTGATACTGTAGGTACTATTTACGGAACCGCAGCATCGGCAGGCATGCTTGATGAAAACGGCGATCCGGTAAGACTTAATCAGTCAATGATGTGTGATTCAATCGGTACTGTATCAGGTGCTATCTTAGGTACTTCAACCTGTACAACCTTTGTTGAGTCTGCTTCAGGTGTAGGTGCCGGCGGTAGAACAGGTCTTACCAGTGTAATTACAGCGCTTTGCTTTGTTGTATGTTTATTCTTAAGCCCTCTTGCAAGTATCATTCCAAGCTGTGCAACAGCACCGGCTCTTATATTTGTAGGTGTTCTTATGGCTAAGAACTTCGCAAAGGTTGATATGGAAGATATGGGATCTGCAGTTCCTGCTTTCCTTGCACTTCTTATGATGCCTCTTACTTATTCTATATCAAACGGTATCGGACTCGGAGCAATCGCTTATGTTGCAATAGCAATCTTCAGCGGTAAGTTTAAGAAGAAAGATATTGTTGTAACCATAATAGCAGCACTCTTTATTTGTAAGTTTATATTTGTTACGATGTAAATATATACTATCTTATAAAAGACGGTTTCCGATTGTATATTTCGGAAACCGTTCTTTTTTGTTTCATTAATTTTTCACACAATACATATTGATATTTTACCGTAAAACTATGTATAATAGCTAATGATAAAAAGGGATATTGTGTATTTTTGAAAGGAAAAAAAGAAATTATGCTGAAGACACTCGGAAAGCAGATTAAGGAATTTAAAAAGGCTTCGATTATCACACCGGTATTTATGATATTCGAAGTTATATTTGATATGATCATACCGCTTCTTATGGGAAAGATTGTAAGTAACGGTATAGAAAAAGAAGATATGAATTACATAATCACGACAGGTATCGTTATGATTGTGCTTGCAATTCTCGGACTTGTATCCGGAATTCTCGGAGGCGTATTCGGAGCAAAGGCGGCTACCGGTTTTGCAAAGAATCTGAGAGAGGCTATGTTTAACAATATTCAGACCTTCTCGTTTTCCAATATCGATAAGTTTTCAACCTCGGGACTTGTAACAAGACTTACAACGGATGTAACCAACGTTCAGAATGCATATCAGATGCTTCTTCGTATGTGTGTGCGTGCTCCGTTTTCTATGATAATTGCAATGATTATGGCATTTATGATTAATGCGAGAATAGCATGCATTTATCTTGTAGCGGTTTTGTTTTTGACTACATTTCTTGTGTTTGTTATGTCCAGAGCTATGAAATATTTCTCGGATGTATTTAAAAGATATGACGATTTAAATGAGAGTGTTCAGGAAAACGTTTCGGCGATAAGAGTCGTTAAGGCATATGTAAGAGAAGATTATGAAAATGAAAAATTCAAGAAAGCAAACAATAATCTTTACGGCAAATTTATAAAGGCGGAAAAGGTAATTGCATTTACCATGCCAACCATGATTGCAACGGTCAATGTAACAATACTTGCGATAAGCTGGGTAGGTGCTCACATGATTATTTCACATACGGGCGGACTTGATACGGGTGATCTTGTAAGTCTTCTTGCTTATTGTATGAACATACTTATGAGTCTTATGATTCTTGCCATAATGTTTGTTATGGTTTCCATGAGTTTAAGCTCGGCAAAGCGTATTGCCGAAGTTTTGGAAGAAAAAGCCGATATTGTAAATCCGGAAAATCCTGTTATGGAAGTTAAGAACGGAGATATCGATTTTGATGGTGTAAAATTTGCTTATTCAAAAAATAATGAGGCCGGAGGCAATGTACTTGAGGATATCAATCTTCACATAAAGTCCGGAGAGACTATAGGTATAATCGGCGGAACCGGAAGCTCGAAATCAAGCCTGGTAAATCTTATAAGCAGACTTTATGATGTAACCGACGGAACACTTAAGGTGGGCGGAGTCAATGTTAAGGATTACGACCTTGAGGTTCTTCGTGATGAGGTTTCGGTTGTGCTCCAGAAAAATGTATTATTCAGCGGAAGCATATATGATAACCTTCGCTGGGGAAATAAAAATGCAACTGACGAAGAGTGTAAAGAGGCTTGCCGAATGGCTTGTGCCGATGAATTTATAGAAGCATTTCCGGACGGTTACGATACCCATATCGAACAGGGCGGTACCAATGTTTCGGGTGGTCAGAGACAGAGACTTTGTATAGCGAGAGCGCTTCTTAAGAAGCCGAAGATAATAATCCTTGATGACAGCACGAGTGCTGTTGATACTGCAACCGATGCCAAAATAAGAAAGGCATTTAAGGAGGCTATTCCGGGAACAACAAAAATAATTATTGCCCAGAGAATTAACAGTGTGCAGGATTCCGACAGAATCATAGTAATGGACGAGGGTAGAATAAACGGAGTAGGTACACACGAGGAATTGCTTAAATCAAACGAGATATACAAAGATGTATATGAATCACAGACCGGAGGCGGCGGTGATTTCGACGTGCAGGGAGGTGAGGCATAATGGCAGAAGAAAAGGTAAAAGAGATAAAAGGCGGACCGGGCGGAAGACGTTATGCCGGACCGAAAGTTAAGGTTGAAAATGCAGGTCAGATATTTAAGCGTATTATGGGCTATGTCGGAAAAAGATATAAGTTCCAATATGCGTTGGTTATCATATGTATCATTGTAAATGTTCTTGCCAATATACAGGGAACAATGTTTACAAAATCACTTATTGATGATTATATTATACCTCTTATGGATAGCGAGAATCCTGATTATTCGAATTTGCTTCATGCCATTATCAGAGTTGCGATTTTCTATCTGTGCGGAATAATAGCCGCATTTGTACAGCAGCTTACGATGATATATATTTCTCAGGGCACGCTTAGAGATATGAGACAGGATTTGTTTACTCATATGGAGAGCCTGCCTATAAGCTATTTTGACAAGAATACACACGGCGATATCATGTCCATATATACCAACGATATAGATACCTTAAGACAGATGATAAGCCAGAGTATACCGCAATTTATAAGCAGTGTTATAACCATAGTTTCCGTTTTCGTAAGTATGATTATTTTGAGTATTCCGCTTACGCTTGTAACGGTTGTTATGTTGTTTATCATGCTTAAGACAAGTACCAAGGTTGCGTCAAAGAGCGGAAAGTATTTCGTGAAGCAACAGGCTAAGCTCGGTGAGGTTAACGGATATATAGAAGAAACCATGAGCGGTCAGAAGGTTGTTAAGGTCTTCAATCATGAGGAAGAGAGTAAGGAAAGATTTAAGAAGCTTAATGACGAGCTTTATGAAAATGCATACAGTGCGAATAAATTCGTAAATCTTATAGGACCTGTAAATGCACAGCTTGGAAACCTTGGTTACGTGGTAAGTGCGATAGTCGGCGGTGCATTTGCACTTAAGGGCTTCTGGGGATTGACAACCGGAGCACTTGTAAGTTTCCTTACATTTAACAGACAGATAAATATGCCGATAAGTCAGGTCAGCCAGCAGATGAATTCTGTTGTTATGGCACTTGCCGGTGCTGACAGAATATTTAAACTTTTGGATGAAAAGTCCGAAACCGATGACGGATACGTTACGCTTGTAAATGCAAAGGAAGAAAACGGGGAGCTTGTCGAAACCAAAGAAAGAACAGGTCTTTGGGCTTGGAAGCATACTCATCAGGCAGATAAGAGCGTTACGTATGTTAAGCTTACCGGTGATGTTGTTTTTGATGATGTTGATTTCGGTTATACGGAAGAAAAGCAGGTCCTTTACAATGTTGACCTTTTTGCTACACCGGGACAGAAGATTGCATTTGTTGGTTCGACGGGTGCTGGAAAGACAACAATTACCAATCTTATAAATCGTTTCTATGACAGACAGGACGGTAAGATAAGATATGACGGAATAAATATAAACAAGATTAAAAAAGCGGACTTAAGACACTCGCTTGGAATGGTTCTTCAGGATACACATCTTTTTACGGCAACCGTTATGGAAAATATCAGATATGGAAAGCTTGATGCGACCGATGAAGAAGTATATGCTGCTGCAAAGCTTGCAAATGCGCATGGTTTTATAAAAAGACTTCCTGACGGATACAATACCGTACTTACAGGGGACGGAGCAAACTTAAGTCAGGGTCAGAGACAGCTTCTGGCAATCGCAAGAGCGGCTATAGCCAATCCGCCTGTTTTGATACTTGATGAGGCGACTTCGTCCATAGATACGAGAACTGAAAAAATCGTTCAGTCGGGTATGGATAAGCTTATGAAGGGAAGAACCACATTTGTAATTGCACACAGACTCTCGACAGTAAGGAACAGTGATTGTATAATAGTTCTTGAACAGGGTCGTGTTATAGAAAGAGGTCCTCACGAGGAACTCATAGAAAAGAGGGGCAAGTATTATCAGCTCTATACCGGTAATGCGGTAGGCTGATCATATAAAGCTTAGGGGAGAGAAAATGGCGGCAAAGAAAAAAAGAGTATTTGATATAATTCAAATAGGTAACAGAACGGATGTGCCAAGTACATTATTTGACATATTTATTGTTGTTGTCATTTTTGTCAATTTGTTCGTGACTTTCTTCGATACTTTTAAGGAATCTGAACCATACAGGGAATTGCTTGATAGAATCGAGCTTGTTACGATTCTTGTATTTACAGTTGAATATCTTCTAAGAATCTGGACGGCAAATTATCTTTATCCGAAAAAGGATGGATTTAAAGCAAAGCTTAAATTCGTTTTTTCTTTTAACGGAGTTGTGGATTTGCTGTCTTTCTTCCCGTACTATCTTCCGTTTTTTATTCCGGCGGGAGCAGTTGCTTTCAGAATGCTGAGAGTGGTAAGAATATTCAGACTCTTTAGAATTAACAGTCAGTATGATGCGTTTAATGTTATTTTAAATGTCTTAAACGAAAAGAAAAATCAGCTGGTGTCTTCGGTATTTTTAATTGTTATTCTTATGGTTGCATCTTCTCTTTGCATGTACAGCATAGAGCATAACGCACAGCCGGAGGCGTTCCAAAATGCATTTTCAGGTATATGGTGGTCCATGTCGACGCTTCTTACAGTAGGATACGGTGATATATATCCGATAACCTTTCTCGGTAAATTTATGGCGATTGTAATAGCCTTTCTTGGAGTAGGAATGGTGGCTGTCCCGACAGGTATAATTTCCGCGGGATTCGTTGAGCATTACTCAAAGATCAAGCAGCTTGCTTTTTCTTTTGAAGGTATGAATCTTCAGTTTATAACAATCAAAGTAGATGATAAGCATAATTATAAAGACGTATTGATTAAGGATACAAAGCTTCCTCAGGGAATTGTAATTGTTCTTATGTTAAGAAATGATGAGGTTATAATTCCTAAGGGCGATACAAAGATTCTTGAGGGCGATCAGCTCATACTCTGCGGTGAAAGAGATATGGATGCACCTTATATCAATCTTAAGGAGATTAAGGTTAAATACGAGCATCCTTGGGTTGGTAAGCAGATTAAGACTTTGGATATATCAAGACTTACGACTATAGTTATGATAAAGAGAAGAAGTAAAACAATTATTCCGACAGGGGATACCGTTATTAAAAGCGGAGATTTGATTTTGTACTATTCGAAGAAACAGGATAGTGACGGAGACAGTGATTATATTTGATGAATATATTATTGATTGGGAGGCTTTCTTGACGTGTCAAAAAAATTAATATCATCAGTATACCTGATACCGATGAGCTTTTTATTGACTATTATAATAGGTGCCGGCTTGCTGGCACTTCCTATTTCGTCGGCAACGGGTGAAAGCACGGATTATCTGACAGCTTTCTTTACATCAACCACATCGGTTTGTGTTACGGGTCTTGTGGTTGTTGATACATATATGCATTGGAGTGTATTTGGTCAGGTTGTCATATTGATACTGGTACAAATCGGCGGACTCGGTGTGGTAACAGTCGGTTCGATGCTTATGCTGATAGGCAAAAGAAAATTTAATCTCGGAAGCAGAAACTTGCTTAATGATGCATTGAATGTTGAGAAAAGACGCGGACTTTTATCTTTCTTGATAAGAATATTTAAGGGAACGTTTGTTGTTGAAGCAATAGGTGCTTTTTTTTATTCATTATACTTTGTGCCTCGTCTTGGTTTTTTAAAAGGCGTGTGGGCTTCGATTTTTCAGGCGGTATCCGCATTTTGCAATGCAGGTATGGATGTGGTAGGTCCGAACAGTATGATAGATTTTCATTTTTCGGGTTTGATGATGACGGTTACGTCGACGCTTATCATTCTCGGCGGACTTGGTTTTGTAGTCTGGTTTGATATATGGGACGGATTCAAAGAGGGTATAAAAAATAAGCTTTCTTTTAAGAATATAATCAAGCGCCTTTCCATTCACAGTAAGGTGGTTTTAATATTAACGGCATTGTTTCTTTTGGTGGGAACAGTCGGTATACTTATTACCGAATACAATAATCCGGATACCATAGGAAATATGGATTTTACCGGAAAGCTTTCCAACAGCTTTTTCCAATCGGTGACATTCAGGACCGCGGGCTTTGCTTCGGTGCCGCAGGATAAGCTTACAGAGTCTTCGTGTTTAATAGGTTATTTCCTTATGTTTATAGGCGGCTCTCCTGTAGGAACGGCGGGCGGTATAAAAACAGTTACAGCATTTTTGGTATTTATGAATGCCGTTTCGTATGTTAAGGGAAGAAAAGAAAATCTGGTATTTAATAAAAGGATATCGGAGGAACTGATGCGTAAGGCAGCAGCTATTGTATTTGTCAGTTTTATGAGTGTTGTTTTGATGACTATTCTTCTTATGGAAACCGGAGGCATCAATCTGACGGATTCTTTGTATGAGGTGGTAAGTGCTTTAGCAACTGTCGGTTTATCAAGAGGTTTAACACCGCTTTTAAATACGGCGGGTAGAATAATAATTATAATTTCGATGTATCTCGGAAGAATAGGACCGATTTCGATGGCTGTATTTTTCAGTAAAGGAAGCGGTTTGGAAAATAAAATAAAACATTCCGAAGGAAAGCTTTATGTCGGATAGTTAATCAGGAGGAAGTTATGAAAAAATCAATTGCGGTTCTCGGACTCGGAAAGTACGGAAGAAGTCTTGCCGAAAACTTATACAAAATGGGCGCTGATGTTTTGGCTGTTGATATCAAGGAAGAGCTTATAAATGAGATATCCGATAAGTGCACATCAGCTGTCTGTGCCGATCTTACAAATGAGGAAGAAGTAAGTGCACTCGGACTTACCAATATGGATATAGTTGTTGCTGCAATGGGACGAAATCTTGCTGCCAGCATTATGTCGGTAGCTGTGGCAAAGGATCAGGGAGTTCCTCTTGTGGTTGCTAAAACGTCTACAGACAGAATGTCTTCGATATTGACTAAAGTAGGTGCCGATAAAATAATCGATCCGGAAGAAGAGGGAGGATTACGTTCTGCCCGAATTCTTATGTCTGCCTCATTTATGGACTTTTTCGAGATAGATGAAAATATGTATATGATAGAGATGAAACCGAAAAAAGAATGGGTCGGAAAGAATCTTATGGAGCTTGAATTAAGAAAGAAATTAAATCTTAATGTTCTTGCCGTAAGAGAAAAAGGGGAAAAGTGGAGCTTTGTCGATCCTAAAAAGCCTTTTACCGAAAGCTGTGCAATTCTCATAGTAATGGAAAAGAAGGATATGAAAAAGTGGAAAGTTAGCTAAATTCCTTTTATAAAAACTTTCGGAAATGCTTGAAATAAAAAAAGTATTATGGTAATATGTGAATGAAATGTGAACAGGATATGACAAGATATTTATCTTTTCTTCTTGTTTATCTTTCAAAGGTTAAGGTTAGTTATGTATTTAAAAAATTTAATCGCTTTTTTAAAGAGAGAAGGGAAAGATATGAAAAAGGATAATAATGGTTTTTCACTTGTCGAGTTAATTATTGTTATTGCGATTATGGCAATTCTTGCCGGAGCAATAGCACCTGCGCTTATCAGATACATAGATAAGTCAAGAAAGTCTAATGATATATCTGCTGCAAAGACTATAAAGACTGCAGTTGAAACAGCATTATCTTATGAGAAGACATTTGAGCTTCTTACAACCGGTGATGTGTCAACAACAACGGACACGGATGGCAATTCTATTGATTATGCAGGTTATATCGAGATTACGCCTAATCATAATGCAACATCAGGTAATTCCGGAATAACTATTCATCAGGCAAACGGCGCCGATACTGATGCATCCGGATTGCAGAATACTGAGAATGAGATAGTTGATAATCTTGGTGATAAGACACCGAAGATTAAATACAAGAGAAATGCAAACGGATCGGTGTCACCTGACAAATACTTTGTATTTGTATCCTCAAAGGGTGGTATAGTAGTAGGCGTAGGTGAAGGAGTAGGAGCAGGAAAGTTCTATCAGCTTGCACCTGTTGTAAGCAAATATTATAACTAAATTATGCTTAAGGAGGGCTGTTTTCCTTTACGGAGGATGGCTCTTTTTTTGTTTATAAATATGATATGACGATTGATTGACAATGGCACAAGCGATAGTTAAAATAAAATATGTGGTTTATATAAAAACGAGGTTAATGAGATGGCGCAAAATGAGTATACAATTTTAATAGTGGATGATGACGAAGACCTTTCCTTGCTTATCTGCGATATGCTTTCCGATAACGGATATGATTATCTTACGGCAGGTACACTTGATGAGGCATATGAGATATTGGAAAAGAAAAGAGTTCATCTTATATTGCTTGATATAAATCTTCCGGACGGTACCGGCTTTGAGCTATGTGAGGAGCTTAGAAAGAATTCGGAGGTCCCTGTTATATTTGCAAGCGCAAGGACATCCGAGGATGATAAGATAACCGGACTTGATATGGGAGCCGATGATTATATAGCCAAGCCGTATTCGATAAAGGAGCTTATGTCGAGGATAAAGTCCCTTATAAGAAGAACCTACGGCTTTAAGGAAAAGGCAGAGAGCTATACATTAAAGGCAGGAAAAGACAATGTTATCTGCATGGATACGTCAAATCGTAAGGTGAAGCGTATACATGAAGGCGTTGAATCGGAAATTTCGCTTTCTTTAAAGGAGTATGACTTACTAAAATATATGTGTGAACATAAGCAACAAGCTTTGAGTAAGGAAAGCCTTGTAAATGAAATCTGGGGTGCATTTAATACAGTTGAGCCGTCAACCCTGACCGTTCATATAAGGTGGCTCAGGGAAAAACTTGAGAACGATCCTTCCAAGCCGGCATTTATAAAAACTGTATGGGGCGTCGGATACAGCCTTTCTGAAAATGAGGATTAGACTATATGAAAAGAAAACGTATTTCAACAAAAATACTTATAATGACGATTTGCTGTATGCTTGTGTGTTCGGCTGTTTTTGCATTTCTTTATTTTGGAATGGATACCGAGGATAAGGGTAAAGACGAGACTCAATATGAGAATTTGATAATTGAATTAAACAGTATAAATCATCAGATTGAAGATTTGGCATCGGAGGATATAGATGACGAACCGGACAAGACAATATCTTCAGACCTGTTAATTATTCATGAAAGAATAAAAGAAATCATGAAAAGCATAAACGGCGATGATGCCGATAATGATGATATAATGAAAAAAAGGCTTGTTGTATTGTATGTAGTCTCTATGATATTTATCTGCCTGATTTTCTGGATT
>JAFSZR010000254.1 GCA_017459135.1 Lachnospiraceae bacterium
TAAAGGAGTATTCAAAGCTTCTTTTCGAAAAATATA
This sequence comes from Lachnospiraceae bacterium, assembly GCA_017459135.1. Taxonomy (GTDB): domain Bacteria; phylum Bacillota; class Clostridia; order Lachnospirales; family Lachnospiraceae; genus Coprococcus_C. The sequence continues at coordinate 37 of JAFSZR010000254.1, forward strand.
ATTATTATGCCATGGTTAAAATGAGTATGAATTTTTATACCATGAGCGAGATAATATCTGAAATGACAGATAAAAATACCGATGTTTGTAAGTATTTTGATGTATTGAAAAGACTGGTTGAAAATAATCTTATCAAAAGAAATCCTATTGATGAGGAGGCCTTTACGGCAGTAAAGCAGATAAGAGAAAACATAGAGTATAAAATGAAGATTCTTACTTCATATACCGACGGATATGAGATTTATGAATACATACTCAATCGTATAGAGGCGAAGGTAAAGGATAAGATTGAAGATGTTGATACGGCTTTACTTTCGGACAAGATGTATTCTTATGTGTTTAACGAATCGGATAAGATGCTTATAAACAGCAAGCTTCAGCTTCTTATGGCGCAACTTCCGGTAAGAATGACAAAGAACAAATTTTATGATGTGGTAAATAATACGCTTGCACTTTACAAGGGTGGCGAGAAATCATCTCTGGATGAGTTTTGTGATATGTTAAGAACCTCTGCACTTATTGTTAAGCCAAAGGGATTTGAAACGGAATATCCTTACCTTTATCATGTTTTTACGGATCTCGAAGCAGCTGACTATAAGGAATTGTCCGAGGAAGAATTCGATACTTTAAATGAAAGACTAAGCAGTGCGGCGGCAATAATAAACGAAGAGGCATCAAATTATATTTTGATGCAGGAAATAGCAAATGATGTTTATACGCTTATATTAACAACGGATAAAGCTTTTGATACAAATTCTAAGCTGCCTGCCTACAAAGCTGCTGAAAATATAATAAAAAGCTGTATGGAAACTTCGGATTTTGACAGCCTCTCGGAAAGTCTTATGGATGATTTTGTAAGCCTTGAGGGTTCGCAGGAGGATGTAACGGAAAGTATTATGCCTCTTGAAGCTGCCTTTGATGATATATATGTAGGAAAGAGCGATTATATAGAACAGTCGGGACTTAAAGAGGATTTTGACAGTCTTGATAAGATCAGCCGTCTTCTTTCGACAAGCTTGTTTATTGATGTTGAAAAGAGTTCAAGAAATGAAAGTGACATGGTGGATGAGGCATATTTTGATGAGACAAAGGACAAGTTGATTGAAGATTTTACTAAGCTGTTTTCCGATTGCGGAAAATATGCCGTAAGAAGCATTATGTGTAAAATACTTTCGGCAATGCCGATTTTCCTTAATTCAAAACAGGAGATAAAAGATTATTTTGATTATACGCTTTCCGGTTGTAAGGATATGAGTGAGCTTACAGCCTGCAATAAGCTTATATGTGAGATGATTGAAGAAGATTTTTAAATCGAGGGTGAATATATGAAGGTTGTTGAAACACCTTATGTACAGGGTTTTAAGGATAAAAAGAAAGATAAAATTATCAAAAAATTAAGACACAAACGTAAGGTGGATGGAATTTATGTGGTTACGCTTCCTCTTATAACGGACGGATTGCTTGATATATACGAATATAAGCGTTTGTTTCATAAGTTTTATAAGAAGATGAGTGACGATATATATGTGGTCGGAATTGCAAAAAGTAAGGATGACGCAAACGAAGTCGTGCGTGATATTGTTCAGGATATATATGATGCCGATGAAGGCTTTGATGTAAGAAGATTTTTTGGAATATAGGGATGGTTATGCTTCATATAATTTGGGTTATTTTGAAGATAATCTTGATAATACTTGCGGTTATACTCGGACTTATATTGTTGCTTACCTTGATTGTGTTGTTTGCACCGGTAAGATATAAGGTCTCCGCCAAATTCGATGATGACATAAATGTTGTGGCAAAGGTCCGGTTTTTGATCGTAAGCGTCAATATTATCTTTGAAAAAAATGAAAAAAAACTGGATACGTTTCTTAGGATTCTCGGTATAAAATTTAATGTCGGTGCCAAAGAAGGAAAGCCTAGGAAAGAAAAGAAAAAGAAGAAAAATGAGGCTGAACAGGAAAGTGTTTCGACCGACAACGACAGTTCGGAATCCGTTCCGGAAATGCTGCCCGATGTAGTCGAACCTACAGATTTAAACAGCGAAAGCAATCAATCGGATTATCCGTCGGGACATATGTTTAACAATGAAAATTCCGATTCTGTTACTGCAGACGAAATTGAAGAGGATGACGATTTAACAGCCTATGATTTATGGGGAGACGAAGAGACTTTGGATAAAGATGAAAAGAAGCTCTTCGGAAGAATTAAGAGACTCTTTAAAAAATCAAAGAAGACTGTGGAAGATCTCGAAGGTAAATCAGAGGATGAGATAAAGGAAACTCTTTATCAAAAACTTGAGAAAAAGGTTAATGCCTTATCGGAAAAGAAAGCTGAAGTTGAAAAGAAGTACAATCGTTTCAAAAAGTTCTGGAACATGAAATGTACGGTCAAAACCAGAGAATACATAGGAAAGTATTTTATTGGACTTTTAAAACATATAGCACCTAAAAAGATTAAAGGATATGTACGATACGGATTTGATGAACCTTGTACCACGGGACAGGTTACCGGATATTTAAGCCTTTTACCTTTTGTATATCAAAAACATTTTTCGGTTCAACCGGATTTTTGTGAAAAGGTACTTGAGGGTGATGTGACGATAAAGGGAAGAATAATTCTCGGTTATATAGCAAGAATAGTGCTTAAGAGATATATTTGGCAGACAATAAAGATGGCAAGAAAAATTTAATTTTCAGGAGGATAATATAAATGGATAACAATTTTAATCAGACAGTAGCTTCATTGTTTAAGGGTATGGATTCTTTCATGTCAACTAAGACAGTTGTAGGAGAGCCTACAAAGATAGGTGATACGATTATACTTCCGCTTGTAGATGTTAATTTTGGTGTTGCAGCCGGTGCATTTGCAAAGAAAGAAAAAGGAAGCAATTCCGCAGCAGGCGGTATGGGAGGTAAGATGTCTCCTTCGGCAGTTCTCGTAATTCAAAACGGATATGCAAAGATTGTTACTGCAAATCAGACACAGAGCACCGTAGGAAAGATATTTGATGCCGTTCCTGAAGTTGTAAACAGAATATCAAGCCTTGTATCAAAGAAAAATCCTGAGGAAGAAGCGGCTGTAGCAGAGGCGGTTGATGATTTGGGTAAAGAGGAAATGATATAAAGATATTCTTATTTTCGTAAAGCCGGCATATAATTATCCAAGTAGATAATTTGTGTGATGACCGGTGAGAGCATTGATTGGATATGCCATGTTTTTCATGGCGATTGGAATACTTATATCATATTTTATAAGTGGTTTTTGTGAATTTATGATAGTACTTGTATTGCTTTTGAGTGCGTATGTATTGCTGTGCAGGTGCTAAGAACCGTACCGTATAAGCGGTATGTGTGAAGAATACGTGAGGTGGTTACAATGAGTATGGCAGCAGACGATATGAGCATGGAACTTCTGATGAATTCGGAAAATCCTGAAGCAGCATTAAAAAATATGCAGCCTTTTATCATATTGATGATGTACTATGAATGTGCATTGATGGAAATCGAAACAAAATTAAAGGTACTTAATTCCGAGTTTGCTTTGCAGCATAACAGAAATCCTTTTGAATCCATCAAATGCAGAATAAAAAAGCCGATTAGTATAATCGAAAAAATGAGAAAGAAAAATCTCGAGATTACCATTGAAAATATAGAGAACAATCTTACCGATATAGCAGGTGTCAGAGTTATTTGTTCTTTCCCTGAAGATATTTATACCGTTTCGGAACTTTTATCCAAGCAGGATGATATAAATGTGGTTCAGGTTAAGGATTACATAAGAAATCCTAAATCAAACGGATACAGAAGTCTTCATCTTATTGTTGAAGTTCCTATATTCTTATCAAACGAGAAAAAGTATATGAAGGTTGAGGTTCAGTTCAGAACCATAGCCATGGATTTCTGGGCAAGTCTGGATCATAAGCTTAAGTACAAAAAAGATAACTTAAAGCATCCCGAGATAATAGCGCAGGAACTTAAGAAATGTGCGGATATGGTTACCGCCATGGACTATAAGATGCAGGAAATACGTAATATGCTTGAATAAGCAGATAGATATATTTTTGATATTATTAAATATAATATAAATGTGGCATGCTCCGGAGAGGTAGAAATGGAGCGAAAAATATGTTTAGTAAAGTCACAGGAGGCACCGTTACAGGCATAGACGGTGTAATGATCGGAGTAGAGGCAGATATCAATGATGGTCTGCCTGTGCTCAATCTTGTCGGCTATCTTTCCTCGTCAGTCAGGGAAGCCGGCGAAAGAGTAAGAACAGCGCTTAAAAATTCAGGATATTATCTTCCGCCTAAGCGCATAACTATCAATTTATCCCCCGCGGATATAAGGAAATATGGTTCGGGTTTTGACTTACCCATAGCTATATCCATTGTTCTTTCGATGGGTATTATTTCCGTATATGACTTATCAAATGTAATAATCATAGGAGAGCTAAGTTTGAACGGAAGTGTTATGCCGGTTAACGGAATCCTTCCGATGGTTTACAGTGCATTTGAGAACGGAATCGATACATGCATAGTTCCGAAGGAAAATGTGAATGAAGCTGCCTTGATAAAAGGTTTAAAGGTAATCGGGGTAAGCTCTCTATCTGAGACAATCGATTTTATTCAGGGAAATATAATAATTGAAGCTTATGAAGCTTCCGATTATGAAAAATATGATGATATTCCTGATTATAAATGCGATTTTTCGGAAATAAAAGGTCAGAAAATGTTAAAAAGAGGCATGGAAATAGCAGCATCGGGCTTTCATAACATTCTTCTTTCAGGCTCCGCGGGAGCTGGAAAATCAATGCTAGCAAAGCGCCTTCCGACTATTATGCCCTGGCTTTCGTTTGAAGAAAGTATTGAAGTTACAAAGATATACAGCATAAGCGGAATGCTTGATAAAAAGAACAGGCTTGTAACAAAAAGACCTTTTCGTTCACCTCATCATACCATATCAAATCATGCTCTTATAGGCGGGGGTTCCGTACCTAAGCCGGGTGAAGTTACGTTGGCGCATAACGGTATATTGTTTTTGGACGAGCTTCCGGAATTTAATAAAAATGTTCTTGAGGTCCTTCGTCAGCCGATGGAGGATAAAAAAATAATAATTTCCAGAGTTCAGGCGTCATATTCTTTTCCGGCGGATTTTATGCTTGTTGCGGCTATGAATCCCTGCCCGTGCGGAAATTATCCGGATTTAAACAAATGTACGTGCACGCCTTTTCAGATTAAAAGATATCAGCAAAAAATCAGTGCGCCTTTGCTTGACAGAATAGATATTAAGATGGATGTTAAACCGGTTTTGTATGATGATATATTTTCGGATAAAACCGAGGAAAGCTCGGAGATTATAAGAAATCGAGTTGTTGAGACGAGAGAAATCCAAAACAAAAGATATAAAGATGAATA
>JAFSZR010000255.1 GCA_017459135.1 Lachnospiraceae bacterium
GTAATAGCTTGACATAAGGCTGTAATTGGTACGGAGTGAAAGCATCGCAAGGTTTTCCTCGTTGGATGCCTCGTATAAGGTCTGGTCTCGTTCAACTGCATAATCCTCAAGAAACGGCAAGGCACTTCTTGTAAGCTCCGCGCTTACGAAAGGATTTTCAAAGGTATAGCCCGAAGTTACGTCTATACCGATTGCACTGCTAAGCTTCACCTTTGCTGTTTCATATTTGGTCTGTGCCGAAGAAAGCTTTGTCTCTACATCACTCAGCTTCGCCTCTGCCTTGTCAATATCTGCCTGACTGGCGGTTCCCAATGCTTTTTTTGCATTAAGCTTTCCTATACTGTCTTTTATCTGTGTCTGTCTTTCGGTATAAAAGGCTATATGTTCCTCATAAGAAACTATGTCAACAAATAGATTTGATACATTTTCATATTCATCAAGCTTTTTATCATCTATCTTATGATATAAAACATCTATCTCGCATTGAAGCTGTATAGGCTTATACTGAAATTCATAAGACTCCTGTTCGTTAGGCTTTGTCGGAAGCTTGAAGCTTAAAAGCGGAGACCAGCGAAATGAGCTCATGTTTTTTTGCTTTTCCGTAAGACTCTTTAATGCTGATGTCTTTGCTGCTTTTTTCGCTTCTATATTTAACTCAAGTGCTTCTATCTTCTCGCTTTTAGCAACTGCAAGTGTCTTTGCGGTTGAAAGCGTAAGTTTTGTGCCGGAGCTATTATTTCGGGCTGCCTTTGAAACATAAAAAGTACCCGGAATAAACATAACAAGCATAACCGCTGTCATAGCTATAGCGGTTGTCTTTTTCAATATTTTTTTTACTTTTATGCCGATTCCGTTATTTTTCATATGCTTTACCTCTTTTTTTGCGATGCGTTTTTAACGCTTTTTCCATATTATGTAATATAGAAAGTCACAAAGCCGTCACAGATAATAATTTTTATTGATTAAGATCATTTAAATCATCCTGAACAATATAATAAAACGCAAAATCATTTCTTCCGTCTCTTGTTACAAAGTTATATACAAGTCCATCCTTTGAATAGCTTACAAGATATACCTCATACTCGGTATCATAAGCCTTTACCGTTACATACTCCGTATACTGCTGTTCTGTTTCTATGGCAACGGTTCCGCCAAAGGTTTCTTTTATTTTATTTCTTTCGTTTACGGAAATAACCTCAGGCAGAGTTGCACGTGAGATACCTTCATAGGTAGGATTTCCCATCTCGGCTGTTATATCCGATATGCTTGAATAATCCTTTCCGCCTATTCTTATATAGTCATGAAGTACATAAACGCTGCTTACCTTGTAGCCCTCATCAACGGATTTTCCATCATTTTTTTCCACCGTTAATGCATCTATGTCAGACATCACACGCACTCTTTCAAGTCCCGAATCATACAGAACCACATTTCCTGTATATGCCTGTGCGAGGTCCTGTATACCGATACCCAAAAGCTCACTGTATTTTACTTCATCCTGCGTAAAGGTTCCCGCAAATACCGCATTATGTCCAGTATCATAAAGAGTTCCTTCACCCTCCTTCATACCAAGTGCAAAAGCTCCCTTATATTCAAGGCTTCCGTTTTCACGATAAAGAGTTCCCGCTCCCGAAAACAGATTCTCATGAAACTGTCCGGTATAGTGCATGGTTCCGTCCGAGTAATAGAAGGTACCTTCATCTTCATACATACTGTTTTTGAAGTTACCCTGATATACTACATTTCCTTCCGGATTATAAAGCGTGCCCGTTCCGTTACACTTGCCCTTTGAAACATTTCCTTCATACGCAAGGTATCCTGATTTTCCTTTAATCCTTACCTCTCCCTTAGCGAATTTTAGCATTATAGAGTTGTATGAATATGTTTTTATATGTCCGCCCTTTTTTCCAGGGAATAAAGACGGATAATTGACATATGTATATAACAATGAAAGCACACCAACTATGATAACTATTGCAAAAGCGAGTTTTTTGGATATAAGCCAACCAAACACGCCATAATAGTCATCTTTATCTCTCGGTTTGACCGAAAAAATCTTTCTGAAGAAGTTTCGTATAGCACTGGATATACGCGCAAGTATAAATCCCTTTTGCGTAAACATACGAAACTTGGTTACAAGACTTGTAAACCGAGCCTTTATGGCATTAAACATTATACGAAGTAAATTCATAACTGTCCCTTCCCACTATATATGAAGCTCTCCGGTAAACGCACCTTCTGCATCACCGTTTAACTGTGTCTCACATTCAAACAAATACCATTTCGCAAGTCCGTCAAACGGCGTCTCGCGAAGTATATCGGTAAAGGCATTTCTTGCCAGATAAAAGTCCTTATCATAAAACATTTGGACTGCAGCTTCAAACGCATCCTTTGTTTTTTTCTTTGCCGATGAAAGGCGTGAACCCTGTGCACCGATTATCTCATATAAATCAAAGCGTTTATTTCCTTCCGTCCTTACAAAGCCAAGGAAACGTACCTCTCCGTAGCCGGATTCATTTTTAAGCACATCTCCGGTTACGACCATGGAAAGTCTCATATCTCTTAACCATTCGGCAATAGACGAAAGCTTTTCTATATCTCGTGAGGAAAGGAGAGCCATACTCTGAGTCTCGGTTCCGCAGATACCGTACGAGAAGGTTGTGTAGTGCAAAAGTACCAACGTATCAGCATACTCTCTCTTCTTCCATTCACGCAACGAATTAAGCAAATCCACACCAAAGGAAATTGCTTTTTTATTATTTTCAGGGAATAAAAGTCTTGCCTTTGATAAAGTTTCATTATTGGTAATATATATACCGTGATATTCTTCCCTGTACTTTTCCATGATTTCAAAGGTCTTATTCATATACGCGAGCGAATCTTCGTCCATTCGTCTTCCCTCTTTCATGGAAAGAATTGCCACCGTTCCCGTTATATCTGACCTGTCTCCGATTTCAACCTCGGTTATAGAGTCCTTTTTTAATATATTTTCTATGGACTTTGGCGCAAATCTGTAATACGCTTCAAAAATCTTATATTTTGAACGGTTCATTGACGTAATATTTTTTTCAATTTCAAAGGCACTGTTTTTTATTGCCACGATATCCTTGCCGTGAACCGACGGATTATTTACAACCCCTCTGCCCTCCGCCAGAGATTTAAGCATCTTTGCAACTGCGTGAATGTCACGGTTTTCAAAAAACAATATTATAATAACCACAAGACTCGCAATAATAAATCCGATTATCGAAAGCCTTATGTATTTTTTATATTTTGACATAATCAAATCAAACGACTCAGGGTATCTTACAACCGCAATAAGTGTGCAATCCTCAAGTCCCACACCATCAAGGCTTCTTACAAGTACCGAGCATTTTTCACTGCCGATATTAAAATCCTTTGAGCGTGTGCCGCTGCCAACATTGGAAGTCTGAGCAAAGGACGCAATATCATTACTCAAAAGCACACTTGCCTGAACCCTGTTTTTATAGCTATCCGATACAATAACTTCACCACTTGTACGATTTAAAATGACAAGCTCCGATATCTCCCATTCGTCATTTGAAAGACTGTTCAGATTTTTGAGTTCCTTACACATAGCGCTATAGATTTCGCTGTCATAAAAATCCTTAAGCATTTTTTCTCTTGCCGAACCTGTAAGCTCAAAATCAAGTCCCGCTTTATTTAAATCAAGTCCCGAAAATGTATCATTTATTATATATTCAGCAAATTCCTCATGCTCACTCATGTTGAGCTTTGAAACAGACCTGATTATTCCGACTGCTCCGAGTCCGAATATCAAAAGAAGAACAAGCTCTAAACCAAAGCCAAGATAAAATGCTCGATTTTTCCCTTTTAAAATTAATGTCAGAATCACAATAACCGGTATTCCTATAAGCCATATGATGATAATCATCATAAATCTCAAGCCTCTCATACGATTATAATCATATGCTGATATATTGTGATTTCTGTATGATTTATATACTCTGCCGGACATATTGAAAAAAGCTTCCGGCTTTTCATTGTCATAACAGCTATGAAGCTCTCCCGGCTCGTATGCCCACCATGAGTAGTATCTTCCCGAATCCGAAACCTCGAACACAAAAGGAGTAATCTCTGAAAAGCTTTCCTTGTCGACCTCTATCTTACCTTTGCTATTTTCTTTTCCCGAAAATCTGCTTTTGATATTTTTTAAACCTGAGCCCTCTTCGGACTTCAAATCCTTTACTGCATCTATCGAAAATCTGTATACATATCCTTCAGTTCCCGAATTATTTGTAGCGGAAATATACAAATCCTTATCGTCGGAGCTTAGGTATGTAATCTTTATCTCTCCGCCTAAAATAAGCAAATCCGAAAGCTGCGCCAATGCCATATTTTCACCGAAGCGCGCAATCCTGTAGGCTGTAACGTCCTTGCCATCATACAATGCCTCACATGAGAATATCACAAAAAGTGATTGGTTATATGTAGCGGCACATACCTTGTATCCATTTAATGTTTTGTTTACATTTCCGATGAAAACGCCTTTTTTTGTACCTTTTTCATCAAGCTTAAATATTACAGCATTGTCAAACTCATTTTCAGCAACATATACCGCATCCTCTGATTCAGTATAAACAATATCTCCAATAAAGCCATCTATCTGATGTTTGAAAGGGAAAAAGTATACTAGAAAGGCTATTGCTGCTAACGCTGTCCACAATATGCTTGTTGTCAAAATTATTTTTTTATTCAAAATTATATACCTCTACTGTAAAAGACTTTCTGTTCCTATTTTGTCAAAGCTGTTGATAAAGAGTCTGAGCCACGGAACATCACCAAATATAAGCTGTGATAAAAATGACAGCACCACAAACAGTGCAAGTATAACACTTATCCATAAAAGCACCCTGAATAATCCATCCTTATTTCTGAATATTCTTCGAAAAAATCTTCGTATAAATCCGACCTTTTCCTTCGGGACCGCGGATATTCTTATATCCTTATATAGCTCAACAAATCTGGTATAGCTTGCCTTCCCAACCTTTTTTTCCAAAAGCTTAAGACTGTTTGCCTGCCTGCCTTCCTTAGGACGCAAAATGTCAAGAAGAACTGTAGCGCAATGCACCGTACAATCCTTCTCGGTAGCATTAATATCCAAATCCTTTAAATCAACAAAATATCCCAAATAAACAGAGCCGTCTCTCGAAAGATGAAGCTGTCCCTGAGTAAGGATCAATTGAAGAATCGGCCATGGAAGATTTGAGCTCATACATGCTATAATCGTATTGATACATATATCCTCACATTCCGAAAGTGTAAGCATATCCGGACGGTAAAATTCCATGAGCGGTCTTTCTTTTACATACGGAAAAACTATTACCTGATTTTCGCCATCCGAAAAGCAGTCAACAAAGAAATCGCTTTCTTTTTCAGTCTGTTCGCAAACGGCAAGAAACTGCCTTACATAGCTATGATCCTTAACATAGATAACAGTATAAAGCCCCGCACTTTTATCTATTAAGTTTCGACAAACATGCACCTCGTTAATTTCATTTCTTAATACGAGACGAACACTAACAAGCTGCATTTTTTGAGATTGAAATTTCATTTATCTATTCTAATCCCTTCTTCTTAACAATTGCATATGCATAGGTACATATAAGCGGCATGTCGGTACAATAAATGCTTATCTCGTACACGCCCTCTTTGTTTGGTGCAGTATATATTCCGTCCGCTGTAATCTCTCCCGAATTCGGTTCCGTAAGCTCGTATGCTATTGATACCGCATCCATATTATGATATTCCACACCGAAGAAATGACTCTCTTTTGTTCCGAGTACAACAGTTGGAGTAACTGCAGATATGCTCTTTCCACCGGTTTCCTCCATAAGCTCAAGATCATTTCCTGCAGGGAATTTTATAGCAACCCATCTATAGGTAAGCATAAGAAAATCAACATTTTCAAGCAGCTTAGCCGCAACAATAAAGCTTCCCTTATCATTTAATACACGGATTGCGGTTTCTGCATTAACCACATTTCTCTGTTCTCCGTCAAAGAGCTCAGGATTTCCAAATATCGTGCTCTTTGCACTTGATGAGATGGTTGTATCTTCATTTATAAATTCGTATCCTACGTCAACATATACATTACCCTTACCGAGACCATGCATAATTTCACCTGAGTAGTATATCTCACCCTTTCTCGGATTTTCCTGAAGCGGTATCTCAAGTACGCCGGTCGCAATCTGCGGAGTCTGCGGCTCAGCCTTCATCTTTGGCTGTTCAGACATAACCGGTGCCGAAACAACCGCCTGCTGTGTAATGTCAGCATTCTTTATAAAGAAGTCCATATATATCTCACGAAGCATCTCCTGTGAAGGCGACATTATGTAATGCTTAACACTTGCTTCTGTTAATTCCTCTATAATATATGCCTGATCCGTTCTTACAAGACTGATATCAGCCAGACGTATATAATCTCCCTGGCTTCCTATACCCTTCATTTCAAGATTTACTTTTCCAATCTCGGTATTTACAAGATCTCTCGGTAAAGTATTGGAAAGAAGTACCCTTATGGTGAAATTGGCAGGTGCCATAACAGCTTCGCCGTTTTCTGCGGCTGATACCGAACCGCTCTTCAATATAATATTGGTCTCAGGCGCCGGTATATCCTGTGTCATCATCCAAAAATCATAGTCTGCACTTTTTCCTGCTTCCAAAAGAAGATTGTCAATATCTATTTCTATCTCATGGCTTCCATCCGGTGCATTAAATGCCGGTATCTGAAGAGTAGAGCGATATGAAAGCTTAACATCAGCCATCGAAAGCTTTGTAACACGAACAACTGCTTTAACCTGTTTACCGCGACAAACGGTTGCAGGCATAAGGAAGTCAACCTTAAAATTGCTATCCTCAAAGAGAACGCCCTTTACAAGGAACTCCGATTCCATTTCGAACGAAAGAGGGATATCCTCCTTATCCATAAGGAACAATCTGTAGCCCTCGGCTATTCTGTTGAATTCATAATTTTTATCAGAATTAGTCTGATTTACGGAATATACGGTATGAACCTCTTTTTCCTCATAGGAAAGACAGAGTGATACATCACTGGAACGTAGATTGTCAAAGCCGTCTATGGCAGAAAGCTTCTTAACTACAGATGAGTCTATAACGATTTCTCTTCCCATACCATCGATAGCAACTCCGCTTTCGACAAGTATGGACAAATCATCCAGACTGAATACTCCGAGTCCGCATACTATTCCGGCTCCGTACATTACAGAATTTAAAAATCTGCGTTTGTTATTAAAATAAGTCTGCTCAGCCTGAAAATCAGCACTTGTAAGCATCTTTCCCGCATAATAGCGGTTTCTTTCAAATGGATAGAGCTTGTTGTTGTTCATATTTTTATTCCTTTCCTTACTTTTCTTTCGAAATGTTTATTTATTTATTAATCACTCTTAAGCACATAAAAATCCACGTTCATTGTATTCAATAAGCAGTCACACAACAGTCACAGTTTTATCACACATTTAATAATGCGTTTTAAAGCCTTGCTTTTTTATATCTTTTTTAAGTCTCGCATCAGGCTTCCGTTCGTTATCTCCGCCCACGAATACTGGCTCATATATTCTCCGTGATAACTTCTTGCCGCCTCCTTGTTTCCGTCAAGGTAATCATAATAGTCACAGGATACCTTTTTAACATCTATCGCAAGATGCCCTCTTTGTCTTATAACCACGTCATCATATCCAAGGTCAGTAAGCGTGTTTTTTAAATCAGCACGTATATTGTTAAGATACGATATCCTTCCTTCGTAATCACTGTCATCCTCCCAGAGAGCTGCTATAAGCTCACCGTTTGATGCAAAGGTTCCGTTTCTATCCACAAGATATGCTATAACCTCAAGGCTTTTACGGTATTTGAATTTAATAGGAGTATCTCCGTCATAGACTGCAAAATTACCGAAGGTAACGATTCTGAATTTGCTTTTTACCAGTGCATCACCCATTTTATACCTTAAGTCATCTATTTCTTTCTTAATCTTATTGACTGTTATCGGTTTTAGTATATATCCTGACGCATGCATGTCCAGAGCATCCAGTGTATACTCGCTATAGCCCGTCGTAAATATTATATTAATGTCAGGATACATTTTCTTTAAATCCCTGGCGAGCTCCACACCGCTTACGCTTCGCATCTCGATATCCAAAAAAGCAATATCTATCTTGTGCTTATATGCACACTCCAAGGCATCCGATACTCTTTTAAACCCGTAAACATTCGCATCAATATTAAGTTTTTCGATAGAAAGCAGCATATTGTCAAGTGCAAGCTGTTCATCGTCCACCACCAATATCTCCATCTTATCAAATCCCTTCCTCTTATGTATATTATGATTACGCCCCCTGTTATTTGCCGATTTATTTAAGTTATTTTTATTTTTTTCTTTATTTTACTTTTTGTTTAATTCTTCTTTGGAATCTTAATAATAACAGTTGTTCCACTTCCGTCCTTCGACGATATATCAAGAGTTCCCCCGCACATCATAGATAATCTTTTTCTGGTATTTGCTAAGCCGACATGGGATCTTTCACCGCTATCCTTAGATTTATAATGCGGATCATATCCTGCTCCGGAATCAAAAATATTTATCTCATAAAATTTTGGTGCTTCCTTAGTGGATATAATCACCTTTCCGCCATCCTCACTTGCTCTTACTCCATGCTTTACGGCATTTTCCACTATAGGCTGAACAGAAAGAGCAGGGACACGAAAATCCTCGGTCTGAATGTCATAGACAATTTCAAGTTCGTCTCCAAACCGAAGCTTTTCAAGCTTAAGATAATTCTTTATATGATTTAGTTCCTGCGAAAAAGGCACAGTATCACTCATATTAAGCGAATCCAGATTACCGCGAAGATAATCTGAAAACTCCTCTATCGCCTCCTGTGCACGTGAAGTATCCTTTTCACACAGATACCATATAGTATTTAAGACATTGTAAATAAAATGGGGTTTAATCTGAGTACCCATGATTTCAAGATATTTTTGTTCGATATCATCTTTTTCTTTTCGTTTTATACGATTGATAATTAACAGAATAACTGCTATCACAAGAAGTACGGTAACAGTTATCGCATAAATATACATAAGCATTGTGCCATTCTCCCGAAAATATAAATATTCATTAAAGATTATAGCACAAATAATAAAAAAAAAAGTAAAAAAAATCAAATAAACTATAAAAAGTCGAATTTTGCGAAAAAAAATCTTTTTTAATTTCCGTCATTCAAACCAAAAGCATCAATTATATCCTCTACATCGCCCTTACCCTCTGATATTCTTAAAACCATATCCATCCACTGGTCGCATATCAAAAAAGCATTTCCCATGCTCACATTCACAAGGTCTAAAAGTTTTTCTTTTTTCATATCTAACGGATACGGAACGGTTAACTTATATGCCAAGTATTTCCCGTCCATATTGACGCCGAAGGAACCGCCTATAATATGAAAATTAAGCACCGTTAAGGATTCATATAAGCCGGGAAGGTTTGATTTTTCCAGCTCATCGGATAAAGTTATCACGCAGTTAAAATATCCGGTTTTATCCTCATCGGTAACCAACGGTGTAAAATAAAACTCACCCAGAGCCTCATCATTACCTGCTCCCATTTCATATAAATCTACTGTCAATACCTCGGGCGCGTTTTTAACTCCATCCGGGACTGTAATTTCAGAAAAAAACTGTGTCTTATCAAGATCGTTTTTAATATTTTTTAATATTTCTTTTCTTTCCTTGTTTATTATTTTTTTATCAGGTTTAAATTCCTCATTCATTTATCATTCTCTCCTATCTTCCCGAAATCGCTTTTCTAAGTGCCAAAAGTTTAGGTCTCCTGGTCTTTTCGTCTCCGTCCTTAAATTTCACTCCAAACGATTTAACCATCTCTATATATCCCTTGCGTTCTTCCTCAGGCAAATTGTCCTCAAAAAGCTTTTTATATATATGCTTTGCCGAAACCATGGAAAGCTGGTCGCATGCCGAGGCAACATTTGCAAAGCCAAGGCTTGCTGCAACCTTTCTTCTTAACTGTTCCATAAAATGTTTTTCGTTTCCAATCGGCCTTCCTTTCTTCTTCAAAGCCTCCTTAACTTTTTTTGCGATTTCAGGCATATTTAAAAAATTGTCAAAAAATGTTGTATTGGCTTTTCCCGACATGACAGCGTCCACAATACTCGCAGTTATTGTTATACCGATACCCGCAATTGTGAAAATAATACCTATACCCGAAACCACTGCAGCCGTTGCGATTCCTGCAATTGAAACAGCACCTGCTCCCGCAAGTAATGAGCCTGACACAAACTTTCTTGTACGGTTCACATCGCGTATGCTTACTGCCGAATATTCATATTGGGCTTCTTTTCTGATTTTCTTTTTTCCTTCAACCGTTTTACTTTCATCAAGTCTTTTTTCATGAAGCTTGTTTATTATTTTTAACGCTCCGATAGAATGAGCGCATTCATTACAGGCATTATTCATTTTTACCACACCGACTGTGGTGGAAATAACGGCAACCGCACCTGTCGTGGCAACAACACCTGCAGAGTTACTTGCAACCTTTGACCCCTGGGTAATAATCTGGGTTGCATATTTTTCCGCATTATTTACGGCGTCTACAGAGCTCCATACATTTTTCACTATATTTCCGAAGCTTGCTACAGTTGAAATAATTCCCTCGGCAAGGTCACCTGCTGACATATTGTCACTGTTTTGTGTCAGATTATATATAGTTAACAGGCATGAAAGCGCACCTTCCACTGCCGAAAGTGAACCGGACACCGAACCCGTCCACGCTTCAAGATTGGTCCATTCTCCAAGACTTCCCAACCCCCATCCGATTTTAAGTACATTAGATGTTTTAAGTACGGCTTTATCCATAAATCCTGCACCTGAAGAACCGATTTTTATGGCAAGATTTGCGTAATCTATTTTGTCGTTTACTTCATTGTATTTTAAATTTATAACTCCTCCTGCTGCCTCAAAATCCTTACTTACAAGCTCATCCGCATCCACAAGCTCTTTCATAAGCTTCTTTACCTGCTCTGACTCTTTTTTAATCAAAGCCTTCGTATGCTCCTCATTTTCGGTCTTATCCTTTTGACACTTCATCAAAAGTCTTTGGTATTTTACAAGACCTAAGGTTACTTTTTTTAGCTTTTCATCTCTTTTTTCAAGCAAGGCAGGATTTGTTTTAATCTCGGAATCATCGTTTGACTCTTTTATGTTTTGATTTTTTTGCTGTTTCTCCTGTTGCGTATCCTTTTGTTTTTCTTCCTTCTCCCCAGAAAGCAGCTTACCGCAGCTAAATATCATATCTCTGTATGAATTTGTGATATTCATCGCCTCAGAAAGCTTATGAAAATATACGTAGCCTGATGTCATGTAACTCTTAATCTTAAAACGCGAAGCAAGCATTTGATTCCTGAAGCCTTCAAGCGTCGGAACAAACAGCTGTGACGCTCCCACATCCATCGCATCGGCATTCTTTCGTCTTCTTGTTTCTATCAGATAATAAATATGCAGACGCTCACGCTTGGATTTTTTAAAGAGTTCAAACAGAATATCCGAACAACCGGCTTTTAAGAACGTAAGAGCCTTTCCCGCAAGACCGCCGTCATTCCAGTTTCTCATAAACCAGCGGTCTATCTGCTCTATGCCCGCAAGCTGTTCAGGTTCAAGACTGTCGTCGTACTTACGCGGATTTTCAATCTCCTTTGACTTGTCCTTACGTTCAGCCTTCTCATAGGACTGCTCACGAAGAACCGACATAACATCATCACTTTGCATCTCGGAATTAACGTTAGTCTTCATCCAGTAAAGAAATCTTGCCTGCTTTGAAAGGTTGTCCATCTCATCAAACATCTCTTTCATGCCGGAATCCATTTTGTCTTTATGCGCGGCACGGTATATACGTATTTCATCCTTATATTTAAAAAATATACTCAAACGTTTTTGAATTTTTACTTCCGCCGTATCAAAATATCCTTTTCCTATAACAGGAGCCATTTCATAATAATTGCTCTTTAATTCCTTGATGTTTGCTTCTGCTATTTTTAACTGTTCCGGTGTATAATCAATATTTTCAATAACCGGCGAAAAAGCTCCTACCTCTTCCGATAGATTTGACATGATTTCGTTAAAGGCTATATTAAGATATTCCATATGGAGTTTCTTTTCAGAACCCTTTATGGTTATCCTGTAACTTTTATGTGTTTCAAGATAACCTCTCACTGCCTCGCTTGCGCGAAACATGGAATCAACAATGGCAGAAAGGCTGTAATAATCCTGAACCCCTCCCTTATAGGCTTTTATTCTTTGGTTTAGCTCACTTAATGAAGCTTTGACCTCGAGATAAAGGCTTGAGCCCTTTTTATCAAGCTTTTCCAAACCATTTAAGAATTTTCCAAAATCAATTTTATCCTTGTAAAACAGAATCTTTTCTTCAAGAGCAATCTCCGTTTTCTCAAGCAGCTTTGCAGAATTGTCAGCTTCTTTTTTATTCATGTGGCTTACTCTGGTTTTCGTGGAAGGACTCATAATCGTTTTATTAAGGCGAACTCCGAAAAGCACATCTTCATTTTCCATTATATCCGTTGAAATATCCCCGCTTGTTTTTTCGAGGGAGACAGCTTCCTCTTCAGTGGCATCCATCTTGTCTATAATTGACTGCCTGACATTTTTATGCTCCTTTTCCTTAGTTTGAGACACTTGCTTATTTATACTTATCTCGCTTTGTTCCTCTTCTTTTTGAAAAAGATTTTCCTGAATCTCAATATTTTTTTGTTCTTCCGCCAAAAGATTATTATCCATTTTTCACCTACACATTCTTAATCCATTCTATCGCATAGTAATCACCATCAGGCTCGCCCAAAAGTCCTACCGTAGCATCATGGTCCGTATCCCCCTGAATAGTCAGATAAAGCTTTTCATAACCGGCATCAAGTATACTGTTGATACAATGAACCATCAGTATCGGATTGATTATTTTTATCTTATCCTTTGGGCAATCATCAGCAAAATATATTCCCTGAAATGTAGCCTCTCTTTCATCATCTGATTTTACACAGGCAACAGCCAGAATTTTATCCTTATCAACATAAAATCTGGAATATTCCAAATCATATATATCATTTTCCAAAAAATATAAGTTGCTGTTTATCTTTTTCTTTAACTTTCTTAATCTTATGTCATTATAATCCGTAAGCTTTACAATCGGTATTTTTTCAGTCTTTCTAATCACTTTATTTATATTTTCATTATCCTTCAATGTTTTTGCATCATAATAAACAATATGTTCATCAATTACCGAAGCATGAAATCCCATTGAAGCACAGATATGTCTTGACGCCCAAAGCATTCCTCGTGTTTCGGTAATCTCTTTATAGAAAAAGCTTCTGACTCCGGCACTTATTGCTACATTAATTGCATAGTTCAAAAGACATTTACCGATATTCTCATTTCTGTAAGTGGGTTTTACATATAATCCCTGCAGCTGCATCATATCCTGAATTCCCTCTGTCATGGAAAGCATCAGACAGGCACACCACTTATCCTTATCAGTATCTATAGCACAAAAGACCCAGCCTTTTTCCTCATTCATCTTTTTAACCACAATCTCCGGTAAAATAGAGACTTCGTCGTTTTTCATCTTTTTATAAATAATAGCCATAGGATTAATAATTCTCCTTGATCTGTCTTTTATTCTCGTACATCATCTCATCTGCACGCTCAAAGACATCCGTTATTCTTCTGTCGGTATCCGAATTAAAATCAGAATAACCGACTGCGACCACAGGTCCTCTTTTTTCAGCAAGATTTTTTTGAACCTTGCTTTTGAGGCGATTTATCAATTTCTCCCGGTTAGAATAATCATCGCCTCTAAGGAAAATCGCAAACTCATCCCCACCTATACGAAACACGGGACTGTGCACAAAAGTATCGCACAAAAGCTTAGCTGCTGCTTTTATATATTCATCTCCCGATTTGTGTCCTTCCGTATCGTTTATCTGCTTTAGCCAGTTTATATCGCATACAGCTATCGCAAAAGGAAGATAATTAACCCCGTTATCAATATTTGTCTGAACAGACCTTTCAAGCTCCGCATACGCAGTTTTATTTTTGGTGCCGGTAAGCTCATCTCTCCTGGCAAGTTCTCTTTCCGTATTGAGTGCCCTTAGATGATCCTGTTCTTTTTTCTTCTCATGCTTTTTATGAAGGTTTTCTGCCGTAATCTCATCATGAATATCCTTTACGCATAGTACAAAATGTTTTTCATCATTTGTGCGGATAACCGTAAACCTGAAATATCTCGGTTCACCGGATACCATAATACGGTATTTATATGAAAAGGATTTTTTATCCTTGAGGTTCTTAAGCATTGCTTCTTTATAATACAGACCTACTGCAAATTCCCGATCGTCAGGGTGAGCAAACCTTCTTGCATTTTCACGTGTCTCACTGTAGAAATCCTCGCCCTTTGTCGGAACATGCATGGATTCATACATTTCACTCGGTGAAAATTCCGTATATTTTCCTGTTTCAATATCAATGTAGAAAATGTCCTCATAATCCCTTGCGAGGCTTTGCGCTATCTCAGCAAGCATCCCACTGTACTCCATTTAGCACCTCCATATTTATGCTCGACTTATCCGGTATTTTTTCTGAATTATCCTTTTATTTTAACCTATCACGCATGTTTTCTCAAGCCTTTTTAAGTATTCGTTTTTACTCATCTCACATTATTTAACAATAAAAAAAGGCTTTCGCCTTTTTTATTTTGATTCTATATACTTTGCCATTGCTTCAACCGCTTCTTTAGCATCATCGCCCTCTGCTTCTATGCTAAGCTCATCTCCGTTTGTAAATCCGATGCTCATCATACCCATTATACTTTTTGCATTTACTTTTTTATTGTGGGTCGAAATAAAAACCCTGCTATCAAATCTGCTTGATATCTGAACCATAACAGCTACAGGTCTTGCCTCGGCGTCCGTAGGTAAATTAACAATAACATTTTTGGTAAACATCAAATAGTCCTCCTTAGTTCACTCGCTATTTCACTTATTTTTCTTAATCTATGATTAACACCTGATTTACCGAGAGGCGGATTTAATTTCTGTCCCAAATCAAAGAGCGAAAGTTCCGGTTCCTCAAGGCGAATTTCGGCTATAATTCTCAAACCATTCGGCAGGTATTTTAATCCCTTTACTTCTTCTATAAACTTTATATCTTCTATCTGCTTTACCGCAGCACTTACAGTTTTATTAAGGTTGGCGGTTTCACAGTTCACTTTTCGGTTTATGCGATTTCTTACATCCTTAAGAATACGGACATTTTCCATATCCATAAGCGACATATGCGCTCCCATGACATTAAGCAAATCAACTATCATTGAACCGTCTTTTATATAGACAACATATGCATTTTTTCTTTCTATACATTTTGCATCTATATCAAAATCCTTTATCAAATCTATCAAAAGCTCTGCCTTTTCTTTGGTATCACAGACTATTTCAAAATGATAACTTTTTTCAGGATTTGTAACCGAACCGCCAGCTATAAACGCTCCTCTTATAAACGCCTGTTTGCAGCAATTCTTGGAAATCAGTATTCTTTCAACACTGTAATTTCCGTCATTATCCACAATTTTCAAAGCTTTTTTACCCTCTTCGTCATAAGGGTTGATTTTCAATATATCCGAAAGCTTTTCGATTTTCTTTCGCGCAAGCGATTCTTCATTATCATACGACATTGTAACCAACGCACCGAGTTCGGCAAGTCTGCAATGTCTCGAACTGCTTATATGCTCAAATAATTCCTCTTTCACTTTTCCGGAAAAGGACATATTATTATTCCCCTTTAACGAATTTATCCTTGGTTATATCTCTGTGGAATATCCTTACCGTGTACGGAAGATTTCCGAGTCTTTCATACAGAGCATTTGCAACCGTTACGGAGCGATGTTTTCCTCCGGTACAGCCTACAGATATAACAAGCTGATTCTTGCCCTCTTTTTTATAATTCGGAACAAGGAACTCTATCATATCCGCCAGCTTACTCATAAACTGTTCATACTCTTCACAATCCTTAACCATATCAGAAACGGCTTTATCATTTCCCGTAAGAGGTCTTAATTCCGGCACATAGTATGGATTCGGAAGGAATCTTACATCATATACCAAATCGGAATCTCTCGGTATACCGTATTTAAACCCGAAAGACATAACGGTTATAATCATGTTGTTGTAGGCTTCGCCGGTCGAAAAAATCTTTTCTATCTCGGCCCCGAGTTCTCTTGTCAAAAGTCCGCTCGTATCTATGATATAATCGGCTCTTTGTTTCAAAAACTCAATCTTTTGTCTTTCTCTTACTATTCCTTCATTTATTCTTCCGCTTCTTGATAACGGATGTTTTCTTCTTGTTTCCTTAAATCTTTTTACAAGCTCCGGCTCGGTGGCATCAAGGAAAAGAATTTCATAGCTGTAATCGCTCTTTTTCATATCCTCGAGCAAAACAGAAAGCTGATTCAGTGATTCCCCGCTTCTTATATCAACTCCGATTGCCACATTGTCCACTTCAAGCTCGTCATCATATGCAATATCCGCAAATCTTTTAATAAGCATAACAGGAAGATTATCCACACAGAAAAAGCCCATATCTTCAAGTTTCTTTAACGCTGTCGATTTTCCCGCTCCGCTCATTCCGGTAACAATAACAAATCTCATCTTATGATTTTTACCTCCGGTTCAAGTAAAACGCCAAACTTTTCTTTTACGGTATTTCTTACATCTTCTATCAGCTTTACGATATCCTCAGCTGTTGCATTATCATAATTAATCACAAAGCCCGCATGCTTTTCGGACACCATGGCTCCGCCTACGCGATAGCCTTTAAGTCCTGCATCTTCTATAAGTTTTCCGGCAAAATGCCCCTCAGGTCTCTTAAATGTCGAACCCGAGCTCGGATATTCAAGCGGCTGCTTTGATGTTCTTTTTTCTTTAAGTTCAAGCATTGTTGCTTCTATATCAGACTTATTACCTTTTTTAAGTCTGATGCCTGCACTTATAACAATCATATCATTTTTTACAGCACTTGTTCTGTAACCGAATTTCATCTCATCATTTGTAAACCTTTTTATGCTTCCGTCAGTCAAAAGCACGTCGACATATTCGATTATGTCTTTCATCTCTCCACCGTAAGCTCCGGCATTCATCACAACGGCTCCGCCCAAAGTTCCCGGTATGCCCGCGGCAAATTCCATTCCGGTAAGAGAATTGTCTCTTGCATAGCTTGCAAGCTTTGACAAAATACTACCCGCATCCGCAATAATCATTTCACCTTCGGACTTTATACTGTTCATATTGTTAAATAATTTTATAACTATTCCGTTAAAGCCTTCATCGGAAAAAACCATATTGCTTCCGTTGCCGATGATTATATATTTTTTATCCGCCGATTTGCAATAATCAATAATTCTTGTTATCTCATCCGCATTTTCAGGCAAAAACAAATATTCAGCCGGTCCGCCGACTCTCATTGTAGTATGATTTTTTAAGGGTTCATTTGATTTATATTTAATATCTTCAAATATATCAGACATATCAAACCTCAATTTGCGAATTATAATAAAATGTTATTTTCTTTATCGGATTCTTTACCGCAAAACAAAAAATATCTCACAATGTATTTATCATACATTATGAGATACTTTAATTCAATGTTAAAAAATATCAATTAATTTTGAAAAAAACATCATTACTTCGTCATTTTGACAATTTTTCACGTTTTATGCAAAAAATATACAGACTATTCATTAAGTATTGCGAAAGCTCCACCGTAGATTCCCGCATCATTTCCGAGTGTTGCAAGAGCAAACTTAGTTTTCTTACATGCATGGAAAGCATACTCCTGGAAATACTTTGCGGTTTTGTCTATGATAATCTCTCCTGCCTTTGAAACACCACCGCCGATAACAAAGATATCAGGATCAACAACACAGGCAATCTGTGCAAGTGACTTTCCGAGTATCTTTCCGTGTTCTTCAACAAGTCCGGCGGCAAGCTCATCTCCGTCCTTCGCAGCATCAAAGATAGCCTTTGAAGATATGTATTTTACATTACGAAGTGAAGAAGGTGCTTCGGTATTGTTAAGTTTAATATTTGCCATTCTTACTATACCTGTTGCAGATGTATACTGCTCAAGGCATCCGCAGCGTCCGCAGCCGCAAACCTCAGTCTCATGGTCATTTACCTGAATATGTCCGATTTCTCCGCCGGCACCGTTTACGCCCGAAAGCATCTTTCCGTCAACGATGATACCACCGCCTACTCCGGTTCCGAGTGTTACCATAACAAGGTCCTTGTAGCCTTTTCCGCCGCCCTGCCACATCTCTCCGAATGCAGCCATATTGGCATCATTTCCAACTTTAACCTCTAAGCCTGTACGCTCTTTCATTTCTTCGGCTACGTTGAATATACCCCAGCCTAAGTTTACGCACTTAAGAACCGTACCGTCATTTTTAACAGGACCCGGTACTCCCATACCTATACCCGCAACTTCGGCTTTATCGATTTTCTTTTCTTCTATCTTTGCATCTATGGCTCTTGCGATATCTCCGAGAATGTGCTTTCCACCGCCGTCAACACGTGTGGTTATTTCCCATTTCTCAAGGAGTTCGCCCTCGCTTGTAAAAAGACCTATCTTTACTGTAGTTCCACCTATATCTACGCCAAAAACATATTTTTTCATTTTAATCCTCCTTTTAGTCATGGTGATGATTACACCGTTTTATTAATATTATACATTTTTCGAATGTTTGGCAATATTCTGAGTTACTTTTTCATAAAGTTCCTGAGCCGCATTGTAACCCATCTTCTTTTGTCTGTGGTTAACGGCTGCAGACTCAACTATAATCGCTATATTTCGTCCCGGTCTTATAGGAATCGAATGGCTTACAACCTTATTTCCCAAGAACTCGGTATATTGGTCTTCAAGACCGAGTCTGTCATAGTTAGCTTCCTTATCCCACTCTTCAAGATTGATAACAAGGTCTATGTTCTGCGTCTGCTTAACACACTCAACACCGAACATGGTTTTTACGTTTATTATACCTATACCTCTTAATTCAATAAAATGTCTTGTGGTTTCGGGTGCCGTTCCGACAAGTGTTTCATCACTTACTTTTTTTATCTCAACCACATCATCCGATACAAGTCTGTGTCCTCTTCTTATAAGTTCAAGTGCAGCCTCGCTCTTACCGATGCCGCTGTCGCCCATTATAAGAACTCCTTCACCGTAAACATCTACAAGAACAGCATGTATGGATATACGCGGTGCAAGTTCAACGTGAAGCCATCTTACAACCTCATGAACAAACTCCGAGGTGGTTTCGGATTTATCCGTGAGTATCGGAACACCGTATTTTCTTCCCGCCTCTATTATGAAATCATACGGCTGAAGGTTTCTGCAAAATATAAGACACGGTATCTTATAAGCAAAAAGTTTTTCGAATATTTCGATATTTTCCTCACGAGAATGCATATTTGCAATATAAGCATATTCTACATTTCCGCATATCTGAATTCTTGCCGCATCAAAGTGTTCAAAAAAGCCTGCCAGTTGGACTGCCGGTCTGTTCATGTTAGGATCCTTGATAAGTATCTTGTCCGTATCTATTTCAGGCGTATGATTGACAAGATTCATTTTGTTTATCAGGTCCGTGACTGTTACGCTGTATTCTTCTTCCATCCTGTTTCTCCTTTTCGGATATAATTGTTTACATAGAAAGGGGCTGCCATTTGACAGCCCCTTAAAATATACCTTTTATTCTTCGGTTTCAGAAGCAGTTTCCTGATACTTTTCAAGTATAATACTCTGTATCTTGTCTCTGGTATCTGAGTTAATCGGATGAGCTATATCTCTGTACTCTCCGTCTGAAGCCTTACGGCTTGGCATCGCTATAAATAAGCCTTTCTCTCCCTCAATAACCTTAATGTCATGAACAACGAATTCATTGTCAATGGTTATCGATACAACTGCTCTCATTTTACCTTCTTTAGTAACCTTTCTTACTCTTACGTCTGTAATCTGCATATTAATCCCCCTTTTGATTATGTCCTGTACTATAGAGCGTATCTAAAGTTTTTCTCAATAATTACCTTAATTTCATCAGGATCACCCGTATGAACCGTATTAGCTCTCAAAGTATCTCTACTCTCAACTATACAGTTCTCAATATAACAGTTATCTCCTATATGAACATCATTAAGAATTATAGAATTCTTAATAACACAATTATTGCCGATATAAACTTTCTTAAACAATACCGAATCCTCTACGGTACCGTTGATAATACATCCGCTTGCTACAAGGCTGTTATTAACAACTGCCTCTCCGTTATACTTCGCAGGAGGTAAATCCTCAACCTTTGAGTAAACATCCGGATGCTGTCTGAAGAAGTAATCTCTGATATCCTTGTTAAGGAAATCCATATTGGTCTTGAAGTACGAATCAACTGTTCCGATATTTCTCCAGTATGACTGTAATCTGTAACCGTAAATCTTCTTAACGTTTTTATATCTTATGAGAATATCATTTACAAAATCGCTTCTTCCTTCTGCCGCACAGGCTTCAAGAAGTT
Source organism: Lachnospiraceae bacterium (assembly GCA_017459135.1). GTDB lineage: Bacteria > Bacillota > Clostridia > Lachnospirales > Lachnospiraceae > Coprococcus_C. The sequence goes on from JAFSZR010000255.1 coordinate 20,693, forward strand.
CTATAAGCTGTCTTCTTCTTACAACATATACTCCGATAGATGCCGTATTGGTCTCAGCCACCAAAGGTTTTTCTTCGAAATCAATAACTCTGTTATCCTCCGCAAGCTTAACAACACCAAATCTGTTGATGTCGTCCTCTCCCGCAGGAATATCCTTGCAAACAATAGTTATATCCGCACCTGTTGCAATATGATCCTCAAGAACCTTATTATAATCAAGCTTGTAAATTCCGTCGCCCGATGCAATTACCACATAAGGCTCATGAGCTGATTTAAGGAAGTTAATATTTTGATACAACGCATCAGCGGTTCCTCTGTACCAATAACTGTTTGTAGCTGTTATGGTTGGTGTGAACAGATATAAGCCACCCTGCTTTCTTCCGAAATCCCACCATTTTGATGAGTTAAGGTGTTCATTTAATGAACGTGAATTATACTGTGTAAATACCGCAACCTTCTGAATATGTGAATTAGTCATATTGGATAGCGTGAAATCTATGGCCCTGTAGCTTCCTACAATCGGCATAGCCGCTACAGCTCTCTTTGATGACATATCTCCCATTCTGCTGCTGCCGCCACCGGCTAAAATAATACCTATCGCTCTCATTCTATTCACCTACCTTTATTATACTCGAACCACTCTTAAGCAAGCCGTCCGGATACTCATCAATTGTTGTCTCACCGAAAATCGCAACATTCTTACCAATCTTAACATTGGCAGGAATAACCGAATTCTCGCCTATGGTTACAAGTCCGAATGAATAGATATGAGGTGCGAACTCATTAGGTACTTCTTCACCCACACCAAGCTCTGCATTGGCACCAATTTCTACACCTTCCGCAATTATAGCTTTATCTATAATTGCTCCGTCTCCGATTTTTGCTCCATTCATTATAATGGAATTTTTAACTATCGCACCCTTTCCTATGGATACGCCGGAACCTACAACCGAACTGTCGATAGTTCCGTATACTTCGGTTCCTTCACCGACGATACTCTTGGTAATTGAACTCTCAGGTGCAATGTACTGTGGAGGAAGTATATCACTCTTGGTGTAGATTCTCCAGAACTCCTCATAGAGGTTGAATTCAGGAATGATATCAACAAGCTCCATATTGGCCTCCCAATATGAACCGAGAGTTCCTACATCCTTCCAATAACCCTTGTACTCGTAAGCACATATCTTACTGCCCTTCTCATGACAATACGGTATGATATGCTTACCTAAGTCACACTCAGGCTGATCCTTCATAACCGTAAGTGCTTCTTTAAGAAGCTTCCAGTTAAAGATATATATACCCATTGACGCTTTATTGCTTCTTGGGTGCTCCGGCTTCTCCTCAAATTCCTGTATACAGCCCGACTCATCGGTTATAACAACGCCGAATCTGCTTGCTTCTTCCATAGGAACCTGATATGTAGCAAGAGTAATATCAGCCTTACTTGTCTTGTGATAATCAAGCATTACCTCGTAATCCATCTTATAGATGTGATCACCGGATAATATCAACACATAATCAGGATTGTAATAATCTATATATTCTATATTTTGATATATAGCATTTGCAGTTCCGGTGTACCACTGGCTGTTTGTGCTCTTCTCATAAGGAGGAAGAACAGTAACACCTCCGATATTTCTATCCAAGTCCCATGGCATACCTATACCTATGTGTTGATTAAGTCGAAGCGGTCTGTACTGTGTCAAAACACCAACTGTATCAACACCCGAATTGATACAGTTACTGAGCGGGAAATCAATGATTTTATATTTACCGCCGAATGCAACCGCTGGTTTAGCAAGCTTTGAGGTCAGCACACCAAGGCGACTTCCTTGTCCACCGGCTAAAAGCATAGCTATCATTTCTTTCTTAATCATAATGTCACCCCTTTTAGCATAATATAGTGTATTATACCATTAATATCCAAAAAATGAAATACTTTTTATGCAATTTTTATAACAATTATTTGACTTTTTTTATTTCAATGGTAAATTCTAACAAAAAAAACCGAAAAAGTGGTTTTTGTTTATGAAAAAAGGCGCAATTTCTCCAAATATCGAAAAAATCGCGTCTTTTTTATGCTTTTATCGGTCTAAGCCGAAGCTTTTTTCATATTTCTAAGGAACGGTAAAAAATCAACTTCAAGACAAGCGGCTATTTTAATGTCGTCTTTTTCCTGAAGGACCTTTCCGAGTCTTGTTACAGCCTGAGCCATCTTCGCTTTGTCAACTAACGGCTCTTTTTCGTTTATAAGCTTTTCGCAATTGTTAAATACTTCTATCTCCCAATTGATACCCTGTATAACAAGGCCGAAAAGTTCGTCCGTATCTTCTTTTTTATCGCCTCTTAATTCTTTTATAATCGTCTCCGTTGCCAAAATTATTTTATCGCTGTAGTCAGCCAATTGTAATATGGCTTCTTTTTGCAATTCAGCAAGTCCCATATAAACCGCCTTTCTATGCCTGTTCCTTTGAATCCTTAACTATATCCGTCAGTGAAGACGCAAGACCTGCAATGCCCTGAATCTCCGAAGGTATAATAAGCTTGTTAGCCTTACCGTCAGCAGCCTTTTCAAATGCTTCAAGACTCTTTAACGTAAGAACCGCTTTCTCAGGTGCTGCCTCATTAAGGAACTTAATACCGTCTGCATTTGCCTTCTGTACGGCAAGTATAGCCTGAGCCTCACCTTCTGCTCTCTTAATGGTAGCTTCCTTAGTTGCTTCTGCACGAAGAATAGCTGACTGCTTTTCTGCTTCCGCTGCAAGGATAAGTGATTCCTTCTGACCTTCAGCACGAAGGATTGCCGACTTCTTCTCACCTTCTGCGATAAGAATCTGCTCACGACGTTCTCTCTCTGCCTTCATCTGCTTCTCCATGGCATCCTGAATAGCTGCAGGAGGTATGATATTTTTAAGCTCAACTCTGTTTACCTTGATACCCCAAGGATCCGTTGCTTCATCAAGTGTCGATCTCATTTTGGTATTGATTGTTTCTCTTGACGTAAGTGTCTGGTCAAGTTCGAGATCACCGATTATATTTCTAAGTGTAGTTGCCGTAAGATTTTCTATAGCCATTATAGGTTTCTCAACACCGTAAGCAAAAAGCTTAGGATCGGTTATTTGGAAGAATACTACGGTATCTATTCTCATGGTTACGTTATCCTTTGTGATAACCGGCTGAGGTGCAAAATCTACTACCTGTTCCTTAAGTGAAACTCTGTGTGCCACCTTATCGAAAATAGGCAGCTTCATGTGGAAACCAACCCCCCATGTAGACTGATAAGTACCGAGTCTTTCAATTACGTATGCGTAAGCCTGAGGTACAATCTTAATTGCACTCGCAACTATAACAACAACGATAAATACAAGGAAAAGACCGAAAACCTGTCCTCCCGAAAGACCTGATAATAAACTAACTCCCATAATAATATCCTCCTTTAAGATTAATTATTTTTTTTTGAAACGACAAGCTTAACTCCGCTTATCTCTTCAACAACAACTTCTTCGTCCTTCTCAATAACCTCATCGGTTTTTGAACGTGCGGTCCATTCCATACCGTTTAACTTAACCTCACCTTCGGCTTTAAGATTATTGATAGCCTTTGTAACATAACCTGTTTTACCGATAAGACCTTCAACATTGGTCTTCTCAGGTTCCCTCATAAGATGCTTAACCGCAAGTGGTCTTGTAAAGATAAGAAGTACCAGCGATACAGCCGCAAATATAAGCACCTGAATTATCCAATGAAGTCCGAGATATGCCATAAGTGCCGCAACAAGAGTTCCGCCGGCAAACCATATTGTCGTAAGACCCAGAGAAACTATCTCCATGACAACAAGTACAGCCGTTGCAATAAGCCATATAATCATCCAAGTCATATTACCACCCCTTTTTTGTTATTTTAAAATTATTCTATCCGAATTTTATCTTAATTACAATAATATTATCAGTCAAACTAATTTTCTTTGTAGTAATTTATAAGGCAGCCTGCAAGGATTATGTCTCTTTCATCATCGGTAAGTGCACCAAGCGTAAGATCAAGCTCATGCATATCCTTATTTACCACATATGCTTTGATAACATCCGACTTATCCTTTATAGCTTTTACTATATCAGGTATAAATACATAATCATCTATATCAAACTTATAGTCCTCATCGATTACAAACGGAAGCATACCCCAGTTTATAAGATTTGAACGATATCTCTTTGTAGCATACTCTTTGGCGATGTTTGCCCATCCGCCAAGAACCTTCTGACAAGAAGCCGCCTGCTCTCTTGCGGAACCGTCACCCGGCTTAACAGCAAAAATTGTGCTTCCAACACCGGTATTTTCCTTATTTACCTCAGGGAATTTCTCTTTAACCTTATGCATCGCTTCCTTTATCGAAGCATCCTTTGCTCCCATGCATTCTCCTGCTTCACGCGTTCTTTCGAGCACTTGTACAGCCTTAGCTCTTCCAACATACTCAGGATCCTTTCTTGAGAGCGTAAACTCTGCAAGCCCCAAAGGATTTGATCTGTATGATGAAGTTTCTCCCGAAGGAATAAGCTCATCAGTCGTAGTAACAGGATCATTTATAACCGAACAAACCTTAAGCATAAGATTATCGGTCAATGAAATCATCTCAGGCCAGTCTTTGATATTCGGACCGAATTTAATCTCAACAGACGGATCGGCTTTTCCTACACCGTTATATACTCTATTATCGTATATTGTTCTGTCGAAGAAATACTTCTGTCCCTTGTACTCTACATCGAGCTCTGTTGCTGCGGTAAGATAACCCTTGTTTGCTGCGGTTGCCGCAATAGAACGTGCATCCATAAGTGCAACCGAAGATATCTGACCGTTCTGTATCTTTGAACCTTCTCTGTTAGGGAAGTTTCTTGTTGAATGTCTTATACTGAAAGCATTGTTTGCAGGTGTATCGCCCGCGCCGAAGCAAGGACCGCAAAATGCAGTCTTAACAATTGCACCCGTCTGAATAAGATCAGCCAATACTCCGTTTTTGGCAAGTTCCATATAAATAGGAGTTGATGCAGGATAAACAGATAATGTAAACTCATCCGCACCTATGTACTTGCCCTTTATGATGTCGGCTGCCTGGCAGATATTTTCGAATCCGCCGCCGGCACAACCTGCTATAATTCCCTGCTCTACATAAAGTTTTCCGTCTCTTACCTTATCCCTTAATGTAAAATCAACCTTGCCGTCAAGAGAAACAAGTGCCTTCTTCTCCACATCCTCAAGTATATCCGTAAGATTTGCTTTTAATTCTTCTATTGTGTATACATTGCTTGGATGGAAAGGCATAGCTATCATTGGCTTAATCTTTGAAAGGTCGATATATACCACTCCGTCATAGTAAGCAACGCTGCCCGGATTAAGTTCCTTATAGACTTCTGCTCTGTAATGAGTCTCATACCATTTCTTAATCTCATCATCGGTCTTCCAGATAGAAGAAAGACATGTTGTCTCGGTTGTCATTACATCAACACCGATTCTGAAATCGGCCGAAAGCTTATCAACGCCCGGGCCTACAAATTCCATAACTTTATTCTTAACATAACCGCAGTTAAATGTTGCGCCGATAATAGCAAGAGCTACGTCCTGAGGACCTACGCCCTTTGCAACCTCACCGTCAAGGTAAATAGCTACTACTCCCGGCTTTGCCACATCATAGGTTCTCTTAAGGAGCTGCTTTGCAAGCTCGCCACCGCCTTCACCTATGGCCATGGTTCCCAAAGCACCGTATCTGGTATGGCTGTCGGAACCGAGTATCATAGCTCCGCACTCTGCAAGCATTTCTCTTGCAAACTGGTGTATAACCGCCTGATGTGGTGGTACATAGACTCCGCCGTATTTTTTAGCACAGGAAAGACCAAATACATGGTCATCCTCATTTATGGTTCCGCCTACCGCACAAAGTGAATTGTGACAATTGGTAAGAACGTAAGGTATAGGGAACTCGGTAAGTCCCGATGCTCTTGCAGTCTGTATGATACCTACAAAAGTTATATCATGAGAAGTCATCTTATCAAACTTTATCTTAAGCTGCTCCATATTGCCCGAAGTATTATGCGCCTTAAGTATGCCGTATGCCATTGTATTTTCGGACGCTTCTTCCTTTGTAGTGTTTATTCCTTTACTTTCAAGTATCTTTTTTGCATCCTCATTATCAGCCACAAGTTCTGTTCCGTTAATAAGATATGCTCCGGTTTCATACAATTTAACCATGTTTCTTCTTTCCTCCGTCTTA
>JAFSZR010000256.1 GCA_017459135.1 Lachnospiraceae bacterium
GGTGCATTTGAAGGCATGGATAAAATAATTGAAAGCCGTATCGGACAAAAGTCAATCGGATTTAATGCCGACCTTAATCTTAGCTATAAGGAAAATCCAAGCGAAATCCTTAAGAAGGTACTTCCTGAGGATTATGTAAAGTATGGACTTATTCCTGAATTTGTAGGACGTGTGCCGGTTTCGGTTTCGCTTGATATGCTTGATGAAGAGGCATTGGTTAAGATTCTTTCAGAGCCGAAGAGTGCTATTTGTAAGCAATATATTAAGCTTTTCGAACTTGATGGTGTAGAGCTTGTGTTTGAAGACGAGGCATTAAGAGAAATTGCCAAGGAAGCAATGACAAGAAAGACCGGTGCAAGAGGTTTAAGAGCAATTATAGAAAAATCGATTACAGACCTTATGTATGAGATACCTTCCGATGAATATATCACGAAGTGTATTATTACAAAAGATGTAGTTGCTGAGGGAACAGATCCGATTATTACTTATTCTGATGAGCCGAGAGCTAAGAAGGCTAATTTCAGAAGACATGTAAGACATACAAGTACGGATAGTATAGCATAATAAAAGGTGGCTATATAGCCACCTTTTTTATATGAGGAATGATTATGAAAATGATAATAAAAAGCGCGGAACTTGAAACTGTTTGCGGTATTACAAGTAAATTACCGGATAATGAATTTCCCGAGATTGCATTTGCTGGTAAATCAAATGTCGGAAAGTCCTCGCTTATTAACGGACTTTTGAACAGAAAATCTTTGGCAAGAACTTCCTCATCTCCGGGAAAAACACAAACAATTAATTTTTATAATATAAATAAGTCTTTATATTTTGTAGACCTTCCGGGATACGGATATGCAAAGGTATCACAGGAGATAAGAAACAAGTGGGGGAAGATGATTGAAAAGTATCTTCATAAATCTACTCAGCTTAAACTTGTCTTTCTGTTGGTTGATATAAGGCACGAACCGGGTGAAAATGATGTTACTATGTATAACTGGGTAGTTGAAAACGGTTTTGAGCCGGTTATAATTGCAACCAAACTTGATAAGATAAAAAGAAGTCAGCTTCTTAAAAATCTAAAGATTATAAGAACTAAGCTCGGAATGAAATCTGATGATGTAATTATTCCTTTTTCGGCTTTGTCAAAACAGGGTGTCGATGAAATATGGGAGCTTATTAACAGCAGAATTACGGAATAAAACAAAATAAAGCAAAATAATATGGTCATCCGATTATTGTTCGGATGACCATAATTGATTTACGAGATATTCATAGATACTTGAGCTTTTTGCTCTCCAGTTATTACAAATACTTTCTGCCTGGGATTTGGCGGGAACATCAAATCTTAAATCTATAAGAGTTTCGCGTCGGTCCTTTATGATGCATTTAACGGTGTACCAATTGGTGTCGTTATAATAGTAGTCGGCGTATATTTCGGATTCATTCTTAACGTTAATTTTTTCTGCTTTAAGATACTCGAGTATATCCTGCTTTATGGCATAAGGCAGTCTGTTTTCAAAATAAGACAGAGCTTCTTCACCTGAATTTGTAATTTTATAATGTATGGTATCTCGGATCGTATCCGTTGATATGAAATCACTGTCTATAAGTTCACTAAGTGATTCGTGAAGATTGAAAACATTGGTATACTCTTTACCGACAATAAAATCGGATATCATGGAATTGGTCATGGTATAATCCGTTCTGTCCAGCATGAAAAGAATTATTAATTTGTACAATAATAAGCCTTCCATAATAAAACTCCTAATTTGACTCGAATTTTGTCGGTAAATAAAATAATACGACAAATATTTATAAAAATCAAGAAATTATTAATTTTTGGTTTACCTTGCGAAAAAAATATGATAATATAAACCTATCTGAATGACAAAAGGTCATAAATTCGAATATCATTTGATACCCGGAGATGAATTATAAGATAATAATAAAGGAGAACATATGGATTTTAGAAAAGCATCGTTGGCAGAATTAAGACAATGTGCAAAAGATAAGGGAATCAGAAATATTTCAACATTAAAGAAGGGAGAATTGGCTGAACTCCTTGAAAATGTGGAAAAACTTACTTCAAAAAAGAATGTTTCGGAAGCTGAAAATACAAAAGTAATCGATAAAAAAACGGAAAATACCGTTGAGGAAAACAATAATACCGTTAAGGATAAAAAAACAAAGGATAAAATTTCAAAGGATAAATCACCATCCGTAAAACCTGTAAGAGAAAAGAACGTATCGGATAAGCCGGTGGTTGAAAAAACAGAGGTTAAAGATAATAAGGCGGAAAATAATATAAATGCCGAGATAAATGAGCAGGAAGCCGAGGCTGAAGTTGTGGAACAGCTTGAAGAGTTTGACGGTCAGGAATATGACGCAAATCTTGACAGTAAAGAGATGGCAAACGGAATTCTTGAGGTTATGAATGAAGGCTACGGTTTTATAAGAAGTGATAATTATCTTCCGGGAGACAGAGATATTTATATTTCTCCTCAGCAGATAAGGAAATTTGCTCTTAAGAAGGGTGATATAATCGGTGGACCTATCAGATTAAAGACTCAGGGTGAAAAATTCAGTGCGCTTCTTTATATAAAGCATGTTAACGGACTTTTACCTTCCGAGGCTGCAAAGAGAATACCGTTTGAGAATCTTACACCGATTTTCCCAAATGAAAGAATAAGTCTTGATACACCGGGAGCACCGGTTTCAATCAGAATAGTTGATTTGCTTTCACCTATAGGTAAGGGACAAAGAGGAATGATAGTTTCTCCTCCTAAAGCCGGAAAAACAACACTTCTTAAGGCTGTTGCAAAGAGCATAAGTGTAAATAATCCGGACATGCATATGCTTGTTTTACTTATAGATGAAAGACCTGAGGAAGTAACAGATATAAGAGAATCGATAGAAGGACCTAATGTTGAGGTTATTTATTCAACATTTGATGAGCTCCCGGAACATCACAAGAGAGTAGCGGAAATGGTTGTCGGAAGAGCAAAGAGACTTGTTGAGCATGGAAAAGACGTTGTTATATTGCTTGACAGTATTACAAGACTTGCAAGAGCATATAATCTTACCGTTCCGCCAAGCGGAAGAACACTTTCGGGTGGTCTTGATCCTGCGGCACTTCATATGCCTAAGAAGTTCTTCGGAGCTGCAAGAAATATGAGAGAAGGCGGAAGCCTTACAGTTCTTGCAACTGCTCTTATAGAAACAGGAAGCAGAATGGATGATGTCGTATTTGAGGAATTTAAGGGTACGGGTAATATGGAACTTGTACTTGACAGAAAACTTTCCGAAAAGAGAATTTTCCCTGCCATAGATATTGCAAAATCGGGTACCAGAAGAGATGATTTGCTTCTTACACCGGATGAGCAGGAAGTTGTAAACGGAATACATAAGATGCTTTCCGGAACAAGAGCTGATGAGCAGTCCGAGGACATTTTAAAGCTCTTTGTAAGGACTAAAAACAATAAAGAATTTGTTGAATATATGAAAAAATCAATGATTAGAAGATAAATACAGTATATTTTTTAAAAAAGTACTTGAATTTACTTCGTGGCTATGTTAAAATAGCTATCGTTGCGAGTATGAAGAAACAAGGCGTTTGCCTGTTCTCATAGAGATTTTTAGATTAAAGAAGAGGTGAAAAACATGAGAGAAGGAATACATCCGGATTATTATCAGGCAAAGGTTGTATGTAACTGCGGTAATGAGTTCGTAACAGGTTCAACTAAGCAGGACATTCACGTAGAAATCTGTTCAAAGTGCCATTCATTCTATACCGGTCAGCAGAAAGCTGCTCAGGCTCGTGGTAGAATTGATAAGTTCAACCGTAAGTATGGTGTACAGCAGGCATAATTATTTTAAGACAGTAAATGATATTGACTTGTTACGTGAAATTGCGTAACAAGTCAATTTTTTTAAGAAAGGCATTGGTATGGCAGATGTAAAAATAGGCGGTCAGGCAGTTATCGAAGGCGTAATGATGAAGAATAAGGAAAAGTACGCCATAGCTGTAAGAAAGCCGGATAAGGAAATAGAAGTTAAAATAGAAACCTATAAGCCTGCGGCGGATAAAGGTTTGTTTTTCAGATTGCCTATAATAAGAGGAGTTTTTAATTTCGTTGAGTCTCTTGTTATCGGAGTTAAGACATTGACATATTCAGCTTCATTTTACGATGAGGAAGACGAAAACTCAAAAAAGCCTATAGAAGAAAAGGAAAAAGAAAAGGAAAAA
>JAFSZR010000257.1 GCA_017459135.1 Lachnospiraceae bacterium
CGACCACCAGACTGTGGACGAGTTCCTTGACGGAATAATGAAAGCGGCCGTCGTAAGGGCAAAGGAAGAAGTGGCAGATATGGAAAAGATAGCCGGATTCAAGATCCAGCCTTGGGACTGGTGGTACTATTCAGAGAAAGTGCGTCGGCAGAAATATGCCTTGGACGAGGATATGACCAAGCCCTACTTCGAGGTCAACAACGTGCGCAAGGGCGTTTTCCTGGCCGCCAAGACCCTTTACGGAGTAAATGTAGAGGATTATGTAAGAATTAATTTTGACGGATTTATAGATGTTATCGATGCACTCGGAGGTATAACCGTTTACTCGGATTACGATTTTGAAGGCTTCGATAATGATGTTGTAAATATGACTTATCAGTTCCATCAGGGATACAATGAAGTTAACGGTAAGCAGGCGCTTCTCTTTGCAAGAGAAAGACATGCCTTTGCCGAAGGTGACAGACAAAGAGGAAAGAACCAGATGGCAGTTATAGAAGGTATGCTTGATAAGGCATTAAGTCCACAGATACTTAAGAATTATACGACTATATGGAATGAAGTTTCCGATTGTGTCGTAACAAGTATGGAATATGATGAGATTGCCGATTTTGTAAAAACACAGCTTGAGTCGGGAGCAAGTTGGGATATACAGAAGTATAGTGTTACCGGCTTTGATTTGATGACTACTGCATATTCAACAGGTAGTGCACAGGTATATGTTATGGATCCGGATATGGAAACAGTAAATCAGGCAAAGGAATACTTAAGACAGATTTATGCCGGAGAAAGAGTTATAGTACCTGAGCAGTAGATTGTATCTTGGGTAATCGGTTTCTACAAGAAGATTAGAGTGCTAAGCAACGTTTTGGAGGAATACAAATGGCAGGTAGACGTCGCGGGTTTGAGCGTTCAGACAAGCGCTTTCGTTTATTTCAATATGAGATATTGATCGTTTTTGCCATACTTATTGTGGTAGTTACGGTGTTCATTGATTTTGCCATTTTGAAGCGTACCGGAAGGGCGATGAAGGAAAAGGTTTCCGATTTGATTGCCGCAAACAGCAGACAGCTTGAGCTTAATATAAACTCTTATCTTGAACGTATGGAAACCGTACCGACACTTCTTTTTTCAGACGAAACATACTATTTGTATGACGAGACTGATGAAAGAATGGATGAATACGATAAAGTAAAAAATGAAGAAACTATAAGCAACAGAATAGTTGATATCGGTCTTATGGAGAACTATGTCGATTTCGGCATAGTTTATTCCGATGACCATAAGTTGGGCTGGATATCACATGGTACCCAGGATCTTTTTGTTAATGATGAAAGTATGTATGATGCGTTTTCGGCATATATAGTCAATTCCAAAAAGGAAGACGGTTGGTGCTACGGAATAAATGATAACTCCGACCGTATATATTACATAAAGAGACTTAACCCGAATGCTATCTTGGTTTCGTCCATTTATACAATAGAGCTTTCTTCGGTTTTCGTATATCCGGAACAGCTCGATGAGATGACGGTAAGACTCATAAATGAAGACAATGAAATAATCTTTTCTTCCGATTCTTCCGAAATCGGAAACATTCTTCCCGACGATATTTATAACAGTATAAAAGATGGTGTGGCAGAAGGTAATATGAGTTCAGGTATAATTACCGATGATTATTTGATTAATACAAACAGCTGCTATAACGGATGGAGAGTTGTATGCTCAGTTCCGACAAAAATCATCCTTGAGGAAAATGAAAGCCTTAAATCCTTTACAATCGGAGTGTCCTCAATTATGGCTTTATTGTTCCTGCTTGTGGGACAGCTGGTTATTATGAGAATAGCTAAACCGATGGACGGTATGGTTTCTTCTCTTCAAAATAAGGCAGAAATCGACAGACTTTCGGGTGTTATGAATAAGGTTGCATTTCAGGAAATGGTTGAAAGCGAGCTTAAGAAAGAAACACCTGATGAGTTTGGTGTATTCATAATGATTGATATGGATAACTTTAAGCAGATAAATGACAGACTGGGCCATATGTATGGCGATCAGGTCATTATTCGTATGGGTAAGCTTTTAAGAAAACTACACAATAATCAAACCATAATCGGTCGAATCGGCGGTGACGAATTTGCTCTTTATACAGGCTGCAACGATATTTCAAAAGAAGAGATAGAGTCTGTAGTAACGGAGGAAATGGAGCAGGTTATGTCGGCATTTGCTGAAGAATACGAATACGAGAGAGAACAATGTGATCTTTCGATAAGTGCGGGAGTATATATTAAAGAGACTGAAGATTCGGATTTTGAAGATTTTTATAAGAAAGCTGATAAAGCTCTTTATACCTCAAAGAAGAATGGTAAGGCATGTTATACATTCTTCGGAAAGGAGGATAAGGATGAAGCGTAGTGTAATCAGGATATTGCTAATAGTTTCAATCTTTGTATTGATGGGAGTGCTTATTTACAGACTGCTCGATATAAATATGAAAATTACTGATGATAAGGCAAACAGCGTCCGTAAAGAAAAGACATTGATACGTCTTTCCTGGTGGGGAAATGATGACCGCCACAAATATACTATGGAGGGCGTGGATTATTTTCAGAGTCAGAATCCGGACATAAATGTTGCATATAAGTACGGCGTTTGGAACGGATACGAAAAGCGTACAAAGGTATGGATGGAGTCTCATAACGAAGCAGACGTCATGCAGATAAATTATGCATGGCTTAACGAATATTCCGAGGACGGAGAAGGCTTTTATGACTTAAACGAGCTTGCGGATTACATAGACCTTGATAACTTTACCGAGGAAGAAAAAGCATACGGTACCAAAAACGGAAAGCTTAACGCTCTTCCTATCGCAATGAATACACATGTGTTTTATTATAATCAGGACTTGTTGGATGAGTACGGTTTGAGTCTTCCGGAAACATGGGATGATTTGTTTGCAATGGGAAAGGTTCTTGGTAAAGACGATAAATATGTGCTTGGTATGAATAAAAAGCAGATGTTTGTTTTGCTTGTAGCTTATTATGAACAGAAGTACAACAAGCAGATGTTTGATGAGGACGGTAAATTTGCGGCAACAAAGGACGAGTTAAAGGAGCTTATTGAGTTTTATAAAAGCATGATAGACGAACATGTTCTTTGCCCTATTGATTTGTTTGATAAAAATAAATATATGTCGGGCGAGATAGCCGGAACTATGTGCTGGATAAGTGATACAAATGTTTATTGCGATGCACTTGCCGATACGGGCGTAAATGTAAGCAGATGCAAGTATCCTATTCTTCCGGGAGCAAAGCGTTCGGGTTGGTATATTAAGCCGGCAACCATGTGGGCAATAAGTGCGGGAACGGAGCATCCTGAGGAAGCTGCCATGCTTCTTAATTATCTTCTGAATGATGAACATATGGTTACTCTTCAGCAGACGGAAAAAGGCGTTCCTGTAAGCAAGGCGGCAATTGCCGTATTAAATGAAGAGGGGTTGTCCGAAACAAATGAATATAAGGCTATTCAGGATATGAACGAATATCAGGATGAATTGCATCTTATAGTTCCTAATATTGAAAATGAAAGTTTAATCCACCATTTCAAGTCTGAAGCAGACGAGTTTATATTTGATAAGGTTTCTTCGGAGGAAGCGGCAGATAGTATATATAATGGCGTTCGCGAAGTATTATCCGAACAGTAAACATGGTAATGGGGTATCGTGTATATGAATAACAGAAAGTGTTACGGTTAGCATTGTGACGCGGGATTGCAGGAGAGGGTAACATATGAAAAAAGTCGATTTAAAAAAATGGTTGAAAGAAACCATGTTATTTAAATTAAATAAGTATAGTTTAATTACGATTATTTTGGCAATAATCATCAATTGCTGGGCACGTAATGTAGCAGCGGGATTTAATCTGCCCTTCTGGCTTGATACCATAGGTTCGATGGTAGTCGGAATTCAGTTTGGTGCAATAGCAGGTCTTTTTACCGGTGCAGTTTCGTCGTTGATACTTGTGTGGGTTTTCGACGGACTATATTTGTATGTTCTGATAGGTGCCTTTGTAGGATTTGTTGTCGGTCTTCTTTTTCCGAGAAATCGAAATAAAAGGGATCCGCTTTGATGTGACCCCAAAAAGTCTAACTTTTTGGGGTCACATCATTTTACCGTCCCTTTGTCATGCCAATTTTGCTTATATCACAATTTGGGTTATATCATCTTTAGTGGCTATATCTTCTTTAACAGGTTTATAAGTCTTGCACTTTGTCCTAACTGGAATGATATAAATTCACAACTTGGGAATATCTTTTCGCTTAACTCAAGAAGTATGAACCCATATACGGTTTCTCCAAAGTAGAGCGGAAGCATAATTGTGGAGAATATTCCTCCGCCTATAAAATCGTTATCAAAGATATTGGAAAGCGGAATATCCTGATTTTCCACAGGTGTATTCCAGATTGAACCGTCCTGTATAAATGCTTTTAACTTGAAACCTTTATCCAAATTAAGCTTGGTCATATTCTTGTGCTCAACAGGCGTATCAAGCATATAAAGATAACCGGTTTTAACATCGATACTGTTCATATAGGATAAAAGCTTTGAATAGTTTTCGTCGCTTCCGTCTGTGATATCACCTGTAAGCTGTACAAATTTCTTTATACTTTCACGTACAAGTATACTGTTTTCTTCAACGGCTCTTATGTCGCTGTCGGTTGATTCAAGGATGCATTTATATAAATCCTGATAGATGGTCTCGAAATAAATCTGTGACTCAGGATCTATACGAGTTACCGAATCAACCTTAAGCTGGTCAATATATCTTATAAGATTTTCTATATCCGCATATCTTGTTGCGTTGCAGGTGACAAATTCAACGAAATATTTTGAAACCATCAAATAAGCATCGTCATCTATATTTTGCATATCCGTAAGAAGTCTTAAGCTTTCGACAAGTCTTGCAAAGGCAGTGTATTCTTTAAGCTGTTCTTTCGGCTTTCCGCTTCTTCTCAAACGATAGAAGATATAGTCAAAAGCTTCGTCGGTATCCATCTCAGCAAGATGCCTTGTGCTGCTTGAACTTATGTAGGCGGTATCATCGGCACCGAGGGATTCTCGCTTAACAAGCGTTGCCGGAAGATTAATGGAATCAACGTTTCTTCCTGACATCTTTATATTAAGGTATGCACATGCTTCGTGACCGAGCATAACCGGATCCGCTGCAATGGTAGCAAGCGGTGGTATGGCTTTTGAACTCTGGATTGTGTTATCGTAGCCGAGTACTTTGATTTCGTTACCCGGAGTCTTTCCGAGTGCCTTTATTTCATCGCAAAGGTCGAGAGCAGAGTAGTCATTTATACAAAATACCGCTTCAATATCCGGATTCTTCTTAAGGAACAACTTACAAGCTTCGTGGTTATCATCCGAAGGGTGAACGTTGCAGATGTTGTCAGGTGTTATTTCGATACCGTTTTTCTTCATCATTTCCATAAAGGTATCATAACGCTGATTAAATTCGGAGTTACCCGAAGGTCCTTTAAGCATTCCGAACTTTCTGCAGCCGCAGGTTCTGATAAGATAATCAAGACCGTCACGGATACCGTTAGAGTTATCATAATTTACGCAGGTATATCCGTCATATATGGAAGAAACAAGAACCATCGGAATATCCTTATAATTGTCAAGAAACTCACGAATCTTTTCTTCTGTAGTAAATGCGGCTATACTGCCGGCTGCTATGATTATACCGGAAATATTTGATGAATTAACGCAATCATAAAGAGTGTTAAACTGGTAAATAAATGGCTTTTTATCCTTTGCTGTAACTTCACGGTTTACGTAGTTTCCCGGAAGTACAACCAGGTTGTAACCCAATTCCTGGCATGCAAGATTTACACCTTTACAAAGAGCTTCATCGTAACTGTTATCAAGCGCACTGAGTAAAAGTGCTATAGTTTTTTGCTTTAATTCCATATGATGCACCTCCTATACATACCTATATTATAATCGTTTTATGGAACAATTGGCAATAAAAATTTTGTTAAAAAACATAAAAAACAACCACATTAATCGGTTGATTAATGCGGCTGTTTTTTAATTGATTTTAGCTATGCTTTTTTAATGTAAGATATAAAGCCCCGAGTCCTGAATCAAGCATAAGCAAAATAGTCAGTGCAATTGGTGTTTCATCACTTGTCTTTGGAGAACTTGCAGTCTTTTTTGTTGTGTCGGTTGTTTCCTTTGCTGTAACCGTAGCAGGTGTTGTTGCGGTAGTGTCGGTAGTAGTTGTATCGGTTGTTATCGTATCAGCCGCATCTTTGGCAGCTTCCTTCCATGAGATTAAGAAAGGCGATAAGCCTGTAATCGTTATATGTAGACCATCTGCTTCCTTTGTAATCTGAGTTCCGCTGAATGTTTCTGTCTGACCTGCTGTATGTCCGTTCATGCTTGTGCCAAACATATGAACAATAACAAAATCATATGAGCTGTCCGTGCCTTCCGGATATGCAAACTTAACTGCTAATCCGTTAGCAGGGAAGTTGTCCGGTGTAGCATCAACCCAGGTTGCTCCGCCGTCAGTGCTTATTTGAAGCTTAACTTCATAAAGCATGGAGTTCTTCTCGTCAAAGCCTTTTTCTGTGGAAACAAGTCTTAATTGTTTTGTGATGGCATCGACTGTTTCGTATCCTGCAGCCTTAATGTCGTCTGTAATATCATCTGCGGTAAATTCCTGAACCTTTGTTGCTGTTTTGGTTTCAGGCTCATCTTTGGCATTGTCTTTCCATTTTGCGGTAACTGTTATGTTACCGGTTATCGTAATTGATTCGCCCACAGCACCCTTGTCCCAACCGTCAAATGTTTTTTCGGAAGGTGCGGTAAATCCACATGCGGGAAGGATAAATGGGTCGCCGGCATATACTTTTACAGGATCCATTATACCTGTTGCGCCGTTTGCCTCGAAGGTTACGGTAAAGGATTCTTTCTCGCCCCAAACAGCGTAAAGGTCGGTGTGAAAATTATCGGCATATTCAGTGTTTATCCAATCGTGATTTACGTTAGGTTTTGTATCGGTTATTATAACAGGATTATCAGGGGTTTTGGTCCATCCTTTAAAATCATATCCTTTTCGAACAGGAACATAATCGTTTATGTCAATTTCGATAGGTGTATCCACAATTTCAAATTGATATGAGGAGAATCCGTTTATTGTTCCTCCCTGTGCGTGAAACTCACCTGTAAGATATCCGGGATAAAATTCAGGTGATACCTTATGGATTTTTGCTGTGTTGCTGATTCTGTTTATATTATTATTTGATTTAAGATAAGAATCAACATTAATTGTTATTTCAATTGAGTTTTCGCCTTCTGTTTTAGTGTCGGAAAAATAATTTAATAAATCTGAATTCAAAATTAACTTTGAATATAAATGTCCTTTTAAAACAGGCCTTGGAAAGGTTAATTTTTGAGAACCGTGAGTAATTTGTATTTTTGTCGGAATCTGACCCGGCCAGAATACATCGGTAATAGGTCCTGTTGTGAATGAATCGTAAATACAATATTCAACCATGGAAAGATCGTATGATGATTCCAAAAATTATATTTCGGGATTGGTATTATATTTTATGCTCCCATGGAAGTTTAAATAATCACTTAGGTTTTTGCCTTCCAGTGTATTGTATACTACAGTATTTC
>JAFSZR010000258.1 GCA_017459135.1 Lachnospiraceae bacterium
ATACAGAATAGCAGGTAATGATGCGGTTAAAAATAAGGAGCTTATGAATGCACTTTCTGGTAAGGGTGAATATACAATAACTGAAGATATGAAAAAAGAACTTTCGGATTTCTACGGTAATTATGCATCGGAAGAAGAGACATCTAAAACAATAAAGAAGGTTTATGAGAGCGATTCATACATTATGGATACACATACGGCTGTTGCGGCAACCGTTTATGATAAGTATGTGTCTGCTACTGGTGATAATACTCCTACGGTAATAGCTTCTACTGCAAGTCCGTATAAGTTTACAAGAAGTGTTATGAATGCCATTGACAGCGAGTATGATAAGAAGACTGATTTCGAATTGGTTGATGAGCTTAACCGTCTTTCGGGTGTAAAGGTTCCTCAGGCTATAGAGGATATAAGAACAGCACCTGTACGTCACGATACTGTATGTGAAAAAGATGCTATGCTTGATGAGGTTAAAAAGTTTCTTAACATTTAATATTAATAATAATTAAATAAGACAGTTCGTTTGTACCATCCTGTCTATAAAAAAAACCAGGACTAAAAACATGCATTAACTATGCCATGGAAGTCTTGGGATTTCTATGGCATTTTTGATTTTTAGGGTAGCTGTTAATTAAAAAAAATGTCGGTTTAGTTGTTAGTTTTTTAGTAACGGAGGTAAGTATGTATACTTTAAAAGTAGGTTCGGGATTTGACAGTGCTCATTTTTTAAAGGGATATGAAGGCAAATGTTCCAATATTCACGGACATCATTGGAGTGTTGAAGTCATTGTCGGAAGCGATACGTTAAGTGATGATAAACAGACAAGAGGAATGATTGTAGACTTTTCCGATTTGAAAAAAGATTTAAGAGAGCTTACGGATAATTTGGACCATAGCCTTATAATTGAAAAGGGAAGTCTTAAAGAAAAAACACTTGAGGCGTTAAAAGAAGAAAACTTTAGAATAGTTGAACTTGATATTAGACCGACTGCGGAAAATCTTTCAAGATATTTCTATGAGCTTATGAGTAAAAAAGGATATAAGGTTATCGAAGCAACCGTATATGAAACAAGAAAGAATTGCGCAAGCTACAGGGAAGATTAGAACGCGTTTTTTGTGTTTGAAAAGACGTTGATTTGTGAGGAAAGTCTGATATGGGTAGATTTAAGGTTGTCGAAAAATTCGTAAGCATAAACGGAGAAGCAAGGTGTGCCGGCGAGCTTGCATGCTTTATAAGATTTGCCGGATGCAATCTTAATTGCTCCTATTGCGATACAAGATGGGCAAATGAAGAAAAGGCACCGTTTGTGATTTTAAGTGAAGAAGAATTATACGAATATATAAAGGATACGGGTGTGAAAAATGTAACGCTTACGGGCGGAGAACCGCTTTTGCAGCCTGATATTAAAAGACTTATAACACTTTTGTCGAAAGATAAAACGTTGAGAGTCGAAATAGAAACAAACGGAGCGGTAGATATAAGTGATTTCGTTAATATAGGAGATAACGTCACATTTACCATGGATTATAAGCTTCCGGGAAGCGGCATGGAAAAGGCGATGATACTTGATAATTACAAGCTCCTTAAAGACTCGGATACCGTAAAATTTGTAGTTTCGGATCCGGAGGATTTGAAAAAAGCGAGGGAAGTAATTGAAAGATATAAGCTTGATGAAAAACTTCAGGTATATATCAGTGCTTGCTTCGGTAAAATAAGCAATGAAGAAATAGTTAAATATATGATAGAAAACAAAATGAATTCCGTAAGACTTCAGCTTCAGATACATAAATATATCTGGAGTCCGGATAAGAAAGGAGTATAAAATGGCAATAGATAAGGATGCGATAAGAGAACATATAAAGGGAATAATAAAGGCACTCGGCGATGATCCCGAAAGAGAGGGATTAAAGGAGACTCCCGACAGAGTTGCACGTATGTATGAAGAAGTATTTGCGGGTATGAATTATACCAATGATGAGATAGCGGATATGTTTACAAAATACTTCGAAAAGCCCGAGAGTGATTGCAAGGAAATGGTATTTGTTAAGGATATAGAAGTGTTCAGCTATTGTGAGCATCATATGGCACTTATGTATGATATGAATGTTTCGGTCGCCTACATTCCTAAGGATAAGGTCCTTGGATTAAGCAAGATAGCGAGAATAGCCGATATGGTTGCCAGAAGACTTCAGCTTCAGGAAAGAATAGGAACTGATATAGCATATATTATGAAAAAAGTAACAGGATCGGAAGATGTTGCGGTTATTATCGAGGGATGCCACAGCTGCATGACGGCAAGAGGAATTAAAAACAGAAGCTCGAAAACGATCACCACAACTTTCAGCGGCCAGTTCCTTACGGATGCCGCATTACAAAACAGACTTATGTTGCTTTTGAAATAGATTTGATTTTGAAACAGAGTGTCAGTATTTTGTTGTTACGCGAAAGGAAAACAAATATGAGAAATAAGGATGAAGCAGTTGTTATTTTCAGCGGAGGACAGGACAGCACAACCTGTCTATTATGGGCAAAGAAGAATTATAAGAAAGTTTATGCTATATCCTTTGATTATAATCAAAGACATAAAAAAGAACTTGATTGCGCAAAGGAAATATGCAAAGAACTTAATGTGGAGCATCATATACTTGATATGGATTTACTTAATCAATTGGCACCTAATTCTCTTACGAGAACGGATATAAAGGTTGATACATCGGCTCCGACGGACGGGACTCCGCCTAATTCGTTTGTTGACGGAAGAAATATGGTATTTATACTTTTTGCCGCAATTTTTGCAAAGCAAAGAAAAGTCAGTGATATAATAACAGGAGTATCACAAAGTGATTTTTCGGGCTATCCTGATTGCAGGGATGTATTTATAAAGTCAATGAATGTTACACTTAATCTTGCAATGGAGTTTGAATTTAATATTATAACACCCCTTATGTGGATAGATAAGGAAGAAACCTGGGAACTTGCGGATAAGTTAGGCGGTTTTGAACTTGTAAGAAATAAAACACTTACATGTTATAACGGTATAGAAGGTGACGGATGCGGAAATTGTCCGGCTTGTAAGCTTCGTAAGAGGGGATTGGAGGCATATCTTGAAAAAAAGACTTCTGTTCATAATTAATCCCAATGCGGGAAAAACGGCAATAAAAGATTCTTTGTTTGAAATAATTATGGTGTTTTCAGAGGCGGGATATGAGGTTGTAACTTATCCTACAACAGGTCCGACCGATGCTGAAAGAAAGGTTGTGGCTGATGGTGCCGATTATGATTTGATCGTATGTGCCGGAGGAGACGGAACGCTTGATAATACAGTTACGGGACTTATGAAGCTTTATGA
>JAFSZR010000259.1 GCA_017459135.1 Lachnospiraceae bacterium
ATATAAGTGTTATTTAATCGGGGTGACAGGATTCGAACCTGCGACCTCCTGATCCCAAATCAGGCGCTCTAGCCAAGCTGAGCCACACCCCGATGGAATCTTTTTTTGTTAAACGATTTCTGTATCCCATCACTTGACGCAAGACATATTATATTATAACAATCCTATCTTGTCAACAACTTTTTTTAAAAAATTTAAACTATTTTTTTTATAGGTGTATAAACCTGAATTATAAGAAAAAACAGGAAGATAATTTCTTATCTTCCTGTCAACAATCAAATGTTTTTTTGATCCGATTACTCTTCGGAAGCATCCTTAGTATCCTCTGCAGGAGCCTCATCATCCTCATCATCATCAAAGAAGCTGTCATCGAAATCATCATCAAAATCATCAAAATCATCAAGATAATCCGGTGTAAGGTACTTATAAACAGCAACACAAATACCTACGATAATTGTTAAAACCCCAACAATAATGGCAATTGTAAAAAACGCATTCTTTGCATCTTCTACGCAGTCATCCTTCTGTACGATTTTTACCTCATCACAATTTTTGCACATAACGCAATACCTCTCTTTCATCATAAATTTGTTTATTCTTGTCCCAAACAAAGAACCATGAACATATTATATCATAAAAACAACTTTATTTCCACTTAAAAAATATATTTTTATAAATGGTTTTATAATTATAATCCATCGACCTACAGTTTCTTCATCTTAACAAGAGAAGCAAACATTCTCTTTTCGCCTACTCTTTCGAAATCTACTGTTATCTCGCTGTCACTTCCCGCCTTAACAACCGAAGTAACTACACCGTTACCGAATTTGATATGTCTGACTTTGTCGCCGACCGCATAGCTCTCACCTGCACCGTTTCCCATAGGAAAAGCTTTTCCGAATCCCGGATTTGCCGAAGGATTGTTTCCGTATGTATTCTTTGAATACGGATTATTCTTTCCGTAATCCGCCTGATTATTCTTCGGTCTTCCGAAACCTATGTTGGAAATAGGTTTTTCAACAGCACTAAAACCAAAACCAACCTGTTTTTTACCAAATGCAGAAAAAGAATCTCTGCCTCTTGATGTACGCATACCTTCTTTTTCTATATACTCATCCGGTATCTCATCTATAAATCTTGATATATCACTGTAGCAGGTATTTCCTCTTACCATTCTTTGAGCTGCTGCCGACATATAAAGCTTTTCTTTAGCTCTGGTTATTCCGACATAGCAAAGTCTTCTTTCTTCTTCCACGGCATCGGGGTCATCGGAATCCATTGACATCTGGCTTGGGAACAGACCTTCCTCCAATCCTCCGATAAACACATAAGGAAATTCGAGTCCCTTTGCACTGTGAAGAGTCATGAGCGTAACCTTTTCTCCGTCTTCATCGCCCTCGTCAACATCGGCAACAAGAGATATTTCTTCAAGAAGCTCTGTTAAATTTGGATACTCTGCCTCTTCTTCATATTTTACTATCTTGTTTTTTAATTCTTCGACATTTTCTATTCTTGCCTTTGCCTCATCGGTTCCCTCGGCAACAAGCTCGTCCACATATCCGGTTTTTTCAAGCAAAGCATCGTATACTTCACTCAAGAACACACCCTCTTCATCAAGCATTGCCTTTAATTCTTCGATAAGTGCTGCAAATTTCTTTATTTTATCCGCTGCTCTTGATAAGCCAGGGACCTCATCTATGTCCACAACGGCATCATAGAAATTAATTCCGTTATCTATGGCAAAGTCACTTATCTTTCCGATTGTTGTATCACCGATTCCCGTTTAGGTACATTTATTATTCTCTTAACAACAGTATCATCGCTTGGATTTACAAGTATCTTTAAATAGCTTACAACATCTCTTATTTCCTTACGTGAATAAAAGTTTGTTCCGCCGTATAATTTATAAGGAATATTTTCATATATAAGCTTTTCTTCAAATACACGCGACTGATTGTTTGTCCTGTAAAGAACCGCTATATCGTCAAATGAAACGCCCTGCCTGTTTAATGAACGTATCTTCATGGCTGTTTTTTCGGCTTCCTCATATTCATTTGCATATCTTGTAAATGTAACTTTTTCGCCTTCTTCATTATCGGTCCAAAGAGTTTTCTCTTTTCTTCCCTCATTGTTTTTTATAACACTGTTTGCGGCATTTAATATATTGGTTGTCGAACGGTAATTCTGCTCAAGCTTAACAACTTTAGCTTCAGGATATTCTTTTTCAAAATTAAGAATATTATATATATTCGCTCCCCTGAATTTATATATACTCTGGTCATCATCACCAACCACGCATAAGTTTCTGTACTTTGCAGCAAGCTGCTTAACAAGCACAAACTGCGAATGGTTCGTATCCTGATACTCATCAACCATTATGTACTTAAATCTCTCCTGGTATTCAGCCAAAGCATCCGGATTTGTTTCAAACAGGAAGATAGTCTGATAAATAAGGTCATCAAAATCAAGAGCATTATTGCTCTTAAGTCTTTTCTGATATTCCCTGTAAATTGTTGCTATCTGTTGATCACGAAAGCTTGTCGCATGTGTTCTTTCAAAATCATCAGGCGACATATAGGCTTCCTTAGCCTTTGATATGGCAGCAAGCATAGCTCTTTCCGGATATAGCTTAGGATCAAGATTAAGATATTTAACTACCTCTTTCATAACCACTTTCTGCTCATCCGTATCATATATGGTAAAATCTTTTGTACCGCCTATCTTTTCTATATGCTTTCTTAATATTCTTACACACATCGAGTGAAATGTGCTCACCCATATGCTCTCCGAACCGAAACCGACAAGGTTATCAACTCTTTCTCTCATCTCTCCGGCCGCTTTATTTGTAAATGTAATGGCAAGAATATTATACGGATTCACTCCCATCTTATCTATAAGGTAAGCAATCCTGTGAGTAATAACTCTTGTCTTTCCGCTTCCAGCTCCCGCAAGTATAAGAAGCGGTCCCTCCGTATAGCAGCAAGCCTCCTGCTGCATGTCATTTAAACCGTTCATTCATCCTCCTACGCCCATAAAAAAAATCAACGAAAAAATCAGGTCGGCGAATCTCACCAACCCGATTTTGATTCACTGACGTCCTTTTACGAAAACTTTTTAACTATTTCCTCATTTGTTTTCATCGCATCTTCTTCCATCTTTTTACGATATGCAAGAAGCTTGTTCTTTATATCATCGTGCTTTATTGCCATAATCTGTAATGCGAGATATGCGGCATTTTTACCGCCGTTTATTGCAACAGTCGCAACCGGTATACCCGAAGGCATCTGAACTATTGAATAAAGCGCATCCATACCGTCAAGCACGGAACCTGAAAGCGGAACACCGATAACAGGAAGAACCGTCATACTTGCAACAACTCCCGGAAGTGCCGCTGCCATACCTGCAGCCGTAATAATAACCTCTGTACCGTTATTGTTTGCCTCATCAACAAATGCCGCAAGACCTGCATGGGCCCTGTGTGCCGAAAGGCATCTTACATCTACCTCTACACCATATTCCTTAAGTATATCCACCGCCGGCTCAATCTTAGCCATATCGCTTGTTGAACCCATAATTATAGCAACTCTCATTAATATAACTCCTTTTTATATATTGTAAATCTTTTTTAACTCTTTATTATCAGCAAATATCATTTACCGCATCGCTTATCTACTGCATATACGTTGCCTGTTGAATCGGCTGTCCCTGCTGCATTGGCTGAACGCCGCTTCTCATATCAACTTCCTGAGCTACTGCCGCAGGATTAGTGTGTACCGCACCTGCTATCTGATCGGAATAACCATACAATATTCCCGGCCTTACCGGTGCAAATATTGATTGAAGTTCCATTACTGCAGGATCGCAAGGACGTTTCTTTGAAAAACCGCCTGTATTCATTGATCCGATATTGTGAGTTTGACCATCTCTTGTAACAACAAAAAGATTGTGAACCTTATTATACGGAATAAAATTCATTTTCATTGTTGTGGTACTTACATAAACCCAAATAATATCCTTAACCGGAATAGCAAAAAATGCATGATTTGTCATATAAAGTATAGCTGTCGGTGTAACATAACTCTTTATAACAGGCTTTGCAAACTTTACCTCCTCTTCAAGTCTCACTATTTCCTCCTGGCTGAATCTTCTCCATGAATTTTCCGATTTCTCCAAAAGCTTCTTGTTTAATGCAGCCTTTCTTACCCCTCCGAGACTGTTTGCAAGATTGTTTAAATTAGGATAATTAGACAAGTCAATCATTTTTATTAATTCCTCCAACTTAATTTAAAATATTTTATTTATTAATCCGCTTTCTGACCTTTATCTCTAAGGTTTGCCATGGTTCTTTGGACTATAAGCTCAGCCTCAAGGTATTCTTCAACACTCTTCTTCTGAAGCTTTGCTTCCATAATCTCTTCTTCTTTTTGTTTGGCTTTGATTTTTTCTTCGTCTTCAGGTCTTATCGCAGTATTAACCAAAATTAAAACATCATTGTTTTCAACTCTCATCATACCTTCGGAAACAATTACATATTCCGTCTTACCGTCCGGAAGCGTATAATGAAGCATTCCGGGAACTATGGCTATAACCACGTTCCTGTGATGAGCTAAAACACCGTATTCACCGTCAACCGCCGGCACAACAACGCTTGTAAGCTCACCCTCAAAAAAAGCGCTGTCTACCTGATATATACGTGCATTAAATGTATGTCCCACTAAGCATCACCTCTTTACAGCTTCTTCGCCTTTTCAACAGCGTCCTCAATAGTTCCCACATTATAAAATGCAGCTTCAGGTAAGTCATCATATTTTCCGCTTATTATCTCATCAAAACCTCTGATTGTTTCTTTAAGCGGAACATAAACTCCCGGATTACCCGTAAATTTCTCTGCAACATACATAGGCTGTGAAAGAAAACGAATCATCTTTCTAGCTCTGTTAACGGTTTGCTTATCCGCATCGGAAAGCTCATCCATACCAAGTATGGCAATTATATCCTGAAGTTCATTATATTTCTGCAAATACTCCTGAACAGTTCTCGCAACTCTGTAGTGATCCTCTCCAACTATATCCGCTTCAAGGATACGTGAAGTTGATTCAAGCGGATCAACGGCAGGATA
>JAFSZR010000020.1 GCA_017459135.1 Lachnospiraceae bacterium
CCAATGAAAAAAATATAAATAAAATAATAATATTTAAAAAAATTATAAAATATTGTATAATGACTTTTGTTGAAATTTGATTATATACCTTAATTTGAATAATATTGATTTTATAGGAATAAGACTATGAAAAGATTACTTGGATACTTTAAAAATTACAGATTAAGAGCTGTTCTGGCTCCTCTTTTCAAGATGCTTGAGGCAAGCTCTGAGCTTCTGGTGCCGCTTGTTATGGCAGCCATAATTGATAAGGGTATAAATAATAACGATAAGCCGTATATATATAAAATGGGTGTTTTACTATTAGCACTCGGTGTTATCGGCTTGGTCTGCTCGATTACCGCACAGTATTTTTCGGCAAGAGTTGCCATGAGCATAGGAAAGGAGCTTCGCTATGATTTGTTTAAACATATTGAAACGCTTTCCTATACGGAGATAGACGAAGTAGGGGCTTCAACGCTTGTCACACGTATGACAAGTGACATAAATCAGGTGCAGACAGGAATAAATATGTTTTTGCGCCTTTTTATGCGTTCACCGTTTATAGTTTTCGGCGCGACAATCATGGCATTTACGGTTGATGCTCATGCCGCACTTGTATTTTTAATCACACTTCCGGTGCTTTTTCTTATAGTTTTCGGAATCATGTTTATATCAATACCTTTATATAAAAAGGTTCAGCAAAAGCTTGATAGGGTTACTTTAAAAACTCGTGAAAATCTTTCGGGAGTCAGGGTTGTCCGCGCCTTTAATCAGGAAAAACATGAGATGACGGAGTTTGGTGAAGTAACAAATGAGCTTACAAAAGGTCAGATATTTGTAGGTCGTATAAATTCGTTTTTAAATCCGCTTACGTATGTTGTAATAAACCTTTCGATTGCTGTACTTATATGGAAGGGGTCAGAAAGAGTTGACGGCGGATTTATCATGCAGGGCTCGGTATATGCACTTGTTAATTATATGTCGCAGATTCTTATTGAGCTTGTAAAGCTTGCCAATCTGATAATAACCGAAACCAAGGCTGTCGCCTGTGCAAAGCGTGTCAGCGATGTGTTTGATATGGAAAGCAGTCAGGTATATATAGGTTCGGAGGATATTGGTAATGACCTATGGAACAGGCAGGTTACGGATATAAATGGCAATAATGTGGATAAAGCTCCAAAGGTTGAATTTATAAATACGGGACTTACTTATAAGCATGCAAAGGAAGCGTCGCTTGAAGGCTTAAATCTGACTGTGAATAAAGGCGAAACCATTGGTATAATTGGTGGAACGGGTTCAGGCAAATCCACTCTGGTAAATCTTATTCCGAGATTTTATGACTGTACCGAAGGCAAGGTACTTATAGACGGTGTTGACGTAAAGGATTATCCGAAAGAAAAGCTGATTGATAAGATAGGTGTGGTTCCGCAAAAGGCAATTCTTTTTTCGGGCTCGATTGAAGATAATATAAGATGGGGCAAGCAGGATGCGTCCGGACAAGAAATAGAGCATGCACTTATTACTGCACAGGCCATGCCTTTTGTAAAAGAAAAAGAGGGCGGCATAAGCTACAAACTAAGCAGAGGTGCCAAAAATCTATCGGGCGGTCAAAAACAAAGACTTACCATAGCCAGAGCTCTTGTGAAAAAGCCGGAAATACTGATACTTGATGACAGTACTTCGGCACTTGATTATGCTACGGATGCGGCACTTCGTATGGCGATTAAGGAAAATATAAAAGACTCAACGGTGTTTATTGTTTCGCAGAGAGCATCGTCAATAATGTATGCGGATAAGATTGTGGTTCTCGATGACGGTAGGGTGGCAGGTCTCGGAACACATGACGAGCTTCTTTCCTCATGCGAGGTTTACAGGGAGATATACAACTCACAGAATAAGGAAGAAAGTTGACGGATAATTAATAATACAGAGGATTTATAACATGAATAAAGAAAATGCATGGATTATGAAAAGAATAATGAAGCATATAAAGAAGTATTCATTTTTTGTAATACTTTCCTTTGTGTGCGCCTTTATATCCGTTATAGCAACACTTTATGCGCCTATTCTTATTGGTGATGCCATAAATCTGATTATTGCTCCGGGTGAGGTATTCTTTGAGAACATAAAGGATATAATTATAAAGTTTATAGTAGTTATAGCGGTAACAGCCGCTGCCCAGTGGATTATGAGCATAATCAATAATCGTATAACATACCTGGTCGTTAAGGACATAAGGATAGAAGCGTTTAACCGTTTGTTTGATATGCCGCTTTCTTACATTGATTCTCATGCACACGGAGATATTGTAAGCAGGATAGTAACGGATATAGACCAGTTTGCCGATGGTCTTTTGATGGGCTTTTCTCAGCTCTTTACCGGCATAGTTACCATACTCGGAACACTCGGATTTATGCTTTATATAAATGTTTCGATAGCTCTTGTGGTTGTCGTTCTTACGCCGCTTTCATTGTTTGTGGCAGCATTTATAGCAAAGAAAACCTATAAGCTTTTCAGAGGACAGTCGGAGTCAAGGGGCGAACTTACCGCACTTGTAGATGAAATGATTGGTGAGCAGAAAATCGTTCAGGCTTTCGGATATGAGGATGATGCGTTAAAACGCTTTGAGAAAATAAACGATAAATTGGAAAAGGACAGTATGAATGCAACCTTTTATTCGTCTCTTGTCAATCCGTCAACAAGATTTGTGAACGGTCTTGTTTATGCAGCTGTAGGTATAATCGGTGCATTTGCGGCGATACGTGGAAGACTCAGTATCGGAAGACTTACAAGCTTTTTAAGCTATGCAAATCAATATACCAAGCCGTTTAACGAAATATCAAATGTTATTACCGAGCTTCAAAATGCCATAGCCTGTGCGGGAAGGGTGTTTGAGCTTGTTGATGAGCCGGGAGAAATAAGCGAAATAAAGAATGCAAAGATTCTTGAAAAAGCATCCGGAGAGATTAAAATTGATAACGTTTCATTTTCGTATACGGAAGAAAAAAAGCTTATTCAAAATCTTAATCTTTTGGTTAAACCGGGTATGAGGGTAGCAATAGTCGGTCCGACGGGTTGCGGAAAGAGTACACTTATAAATCTTTTGATGAGATTTTATGATGTAAATTCGGGAAGTATAAGCGTTGACGGTACGGATATAAGAGATATGACAAGAGAAAGCCTTCGTGATAATTACGGTATGGTGCTTCAGGAGACTTGGCTTAAATCGGGAACCGTAAGGGATAATATAACCTACGGAAAGCCGGACGCGACCGATGAAGAAGTAACAGAGGCTGCAAAAAAGGCTCATTCACACAGCTTTATCAAAAGACTTCCGCAGGGCTATGATACGGTAATAACCGAGGATGGGGGCAATCTTTCACAGGGGCAGAAGCAGCTTCTTTGTATAACGAGAGTTATGCTTCTTATGCCGCCTATGCTTATTCTTGATGAAGCAACATCATCCATTGATACAAGAACAGAGATAAGGATTCAAAAGGCTTTTAATAAAATGATGGAGGGAAGAACAAGCTTTGTAGTTGCTCACAGACTTTCCACCATAAAAGAAGCGGATATTATCCTTGTTATGAAGGACGGAAATATTGTAGAAAAGGGTACTCATAAGGAACTATTGGATTTGAAAGGCTTTTACAGCGAACTTTACAATGCTCAGTTTGCACATTGATATTATGTAAAGTGAACAAGATATAGATTTTTTTTCGTTTATAAATACAATATATGGACAAGGATGGAAAAAGTAGGAAAAATAAATACTTTTTCCATTTTTTTTAAGCATAAAACACTTGCAAATCTTGTGTTTTTTCGATATTATGTAAAGTAGGTTAATTTTACTCTGAATATAATGTGACAATTATTGTAAAGACTGGTAGTTAAATTAATAGTACTGATGATTGTTATATATACATTTGGGAAAAGAATAAAAATCATGGAGGATTTAATATGGGTGACTTTAAGAAGGGAAATTCGAAAACAAGAAAAAGAGTAATTGCATTTTTATTATCGGCACTTATGGTGCTGTCATTATGTCTGCCGAGCGGTGGAAGTGGTGTCAGATATAATGCTTACGCGGAAGGG
>JAFSZR010000021.1 GCA_017459135.1 Lachnospiraceae bacterium
TCTTGCATTTTCACGTATACCCTTTTCGTCATAGATGTGAAAAGGAGTAGGATAAGTCTTTACTATTTCTTCTATCTGTTCTTTGGTTACAAATGGTTTCTTCATAATGTCCTCCCATTCTGCTCCGAGCGTATGCGAAGGAGAGCCCCCGCGGCTTTGAGCGAGTTCAAAAAAATCCGTATAGGATTTTTTCATATTTGTGCATTTGTGATTTATATAATATAACACAATATTATTAAGAAGAAAACAATAAATTTTTATTACGAATTGTCAATCCTTTATCGGCGTAAGGGTGTACATATAGGCGAAAATGTTGTATAATAATAGGCAGTTATTCGTATGAAACGGATTTTATAAACAACGATCAAGGAGGAAAGTGCTTATGGAAGGTAACAAAAAAGTCGGATTTTCTTTGGGGAAGAAAATCATCAGCTGTATTCTTGTTACACAGTTTATCGTAATGTTTATTTTGGCAACATTTGTAATCAAGACGATAACCGATGACAAGAATGATGAAATTAAAAATAATCTGGAAACGATTGTTGAAGAGCGAAGCCAGATTGTAAGGAACTATGTACATGAAAAGGAAAACCTTTTAAAAGCATTCGGAAGGGCCGGAGAGGCATTGGAAATAATGCAGAATCCTACCGATGAAAAAGTATTTAAAAAGGCACAGGCATATACCGAGAAGTATTCTTCGGATGTTGAAAATCTTGAAGGTATTTACATAAGTGAGTGGGATACTCATGTTTTAACACATACAAATCCTGCCGTTGTCGGTATTTATACAAGAGAAGGCGACCCGATGGTAGCACTTCAGAATGCACTTATCGCTTCGGGAGAAGAGGTGTACAACACAGGTATCATACTTTCGCCTGCCAGCGGAAATCAGGTTATCTCAATGTATTGTGCAGTATTTGATGAAAAAGGAGATCCTGCCGGATTTGTAGGTGGAGCAATATATACTACAGGTCTTGTCGATATGCTTAATGAATTAACCCTTAACGGAATGGAAAATGCCGAGTATTGTATGGTAAGCGTTCCTAAGGGCGGCGAGTATGTATTTAATGCAGATGTAGAAAAGGTTGCAACCGTTTCTGAAGATAAATACATTTTGGATTTATGTACCGAACTTGACGGTAAAACAGAAGATACAAAGGGATATGTAGAGTTTACCAAGGACGGAAAAAAACAGGTAGCCGGTTATTATTATATGGCTGATTACGGCTGGTTGTTTATCATTTCCGATAAGAAGAGCGAAGTTTATTCTTCTGTAGACAGTTTGAAGAAATCTCTTATTATTTTGTGTATAGGTGCAATAGTTGTTCTTTGCATTATATCTTACATTATAATCGGTACACTTCTTAAACCTATGAAGGCTATAGACAGAAGTCTTACCGAGCTTAAGAATTTGGATATTTCGGAAAAGCAGGCAATGAAGAATTATTCGGTTCGAAATGATGAAATAGGTGTCATTTCAACCGCTACCGAAAGTCTGGCCGAATCACTTCGACAGATTACCGGAACACTTCAGGAGTGCAGCCATATACTCGACAACAAAGCTGATAATCTTCATGGATCGGCTTACAGAATGGTTGAGAACTTTACTGACGGTATAGCTGCTACCGAAGAGCTTTCCGCACAGCTTGAAAGTACAAGCCAGTATGTGGGAAATGTAAATAAAGAAATTAAAAATATCGACGATGCGGTTGACGGAATCATGGATAACATCAATTCATCAGTAGATGCAAGTACCGGAGTTCTTGAAAGTGCATCGGAGATGGAAGATAAAGCTTCCGATGCGTATAAGAACGGTAATGATACTTTGGTTCGTACAAGAAGCTCGGTTGAGGAAGCAATCAATTGTCTTGGAAGTCTCGGAAGAATAAATGACCTTGCTTCTGAAATACTTAATATATCAAATCAGACCAACCTCCTTTCGCTTAATGCTTCGATTGAGGCAGCGCGTGCGGGAGAAGCCGGTCGCGGATTTGCTGTAGTTGCTGATGAGATAGGAGCACTTGCCGATAATTCAAAGAATACTGCAGGAACGATTCAGGCGCTTTGTATGGAAGCTAATGACAGTATTAAGATTGTAAATGATTGTTTCGATGATATACTTTCATTCATTGAAAATGATGTGGTATGTCAGTTTAAGGAGTTTGCCGATAAGTCATCCGCTTACAGCGATGATGTTAAGGACATTCAGGCAAGCCTTGATCAGATAAGAATTAAAGTTTCCGAACTGGAAGAATCGGTTAAGGGAATTAACAGAGACATAGACAGTGTATCAACCATAACCGACGAAAACTGCGGAGCCGTAAATGTAATTGTAGAAAAGAATGAAAGCACATCCGTAATTGCTGAAGAAATTCAGAAGCAGGCAGAGGAAAACAAGGCTCTTGCTACAAAACTTGAAACTATTTTAAGACAGTTTGCAAGATAAAGTGTGTTATGATATTATAGGTACGAAAAATCTGCGAATAGGAGAATCAACATGTCATCAGAAGGCTTTAATTATGACAATATGTTTATAAGATTGTTAAACAGATTGGGAGACGTATTTATATTATCAATTGTTTTTACTTTGTGTTGTGTACCTATTGTAACAATCGGACCTGCACTGACAGCTCTTTATTATACGGCTATGAAAGGAATCACAGTCGGCGAAGGCTACGTTGCCAAATACTTTTTTAAGAGTTTTAAAGAGAACTTAAAGCAGGGAATTGCTATTTTCCTGATAAATGCTTTTGCGATATTTGTATTCAGCGTGGATCTTTGGTTCTGGCTTAAACAATGGAAAGAGCAAAGACTCGGAGTGGCAAGAATCATGATAATTATAAGTGTTGTATTGCTTATGGTTGCCATTATGATTTTTATCTTCGTATTTCCTTTGCAGGCAAAGTTTGATAATAAGATAAAGGTTCAGATAAGAAATGCCTTTCTTTTATCAATTAAGTTCTTTCCGACAACACTGGCGGTTATGCTTATTACCGCACTTATGGCTTACGGCGTATATTTTGCACCGGCGCTTGCGTTATCGGGATATCTGCTCATCGGATTCGGAGCGATGGGATACATAAACGGAGCATTGTTCTACAGATGCCTCAAAACCTACCTGGTAACCGATGAAGAAGCCGAAACCGAAACTGACGACGAAGAAAAAATATTCTCCGACAAACCCGTACAATAAATACCTGCCTCTCACACAAGGACCGGGTATTAAGGTTACTACTGACAAATTTAATATCTTTTTATGACGTAAATAAAACACAAGGGGTAGTTACAACGTGTCATCGATTTGCTAAATCAGAGCACTCGTTTTCTTGTGATTTGCACGAAACCAATAACTCGCTACGCTCAAACAGATTGGTTTCTGAGCAAATTCCATCAAAAACTCGTTTCTGATTTGACACAAATCGGACAATTGTTGATAACTACCCCTTGTGTTTCATATTACGTCATATATAACGGGATAAATATAACAGACGGTTAGCAAATACGTGGGCATTAGTTTCGTTAAATCAGCAATGAGAATTTGAATAGATTCGCTCAGAAACCGAACTGTTTGAGCGTAGCGAGTTTTCGGTTTCGTGCGAATATAAAAAATTCGAATGCGCTGATTTAGAAAATAATGTTTGTATTGCTAACCGTCTGTTATATTGTCCCGTATATGAATCAATCGAATATCAGGTTCTTTTGTGAGGTACAGGATTTACAGTTCGCCGAGGAGTTTCTTGATGCTTACAAGCTTTACGCAAAGTACGAATACTTTTGATGCAGCAAGCATTTCTTCAGGTGTAGGATAAGAAGGTGCGATACGTATGTTGGAATCCTGAGGATCCTTTCCGTATGGGTATGTTGCACCGGCGCCTGTGAGAACAACTCCCAAGTCCTTGCACATTTTAACGATTGCCTTGGCACAGCCCGGCATGGCATCAAAGGAAATGAAGTAACCGCCGCGAGGCTTAATCCAAGAGCCGATTTCAAGACCGTTAAGTTCGCTGTCAAGAGTATTTAAAACCGCTTCAAACTTTGGTCTTAAGAGTTCACCGTGAAGCTTCATATGGGCCTTAAGTCCGTCGATGTTTTTGAAAAATCTTACGTGACGAAGCTGATTTATCTTGTCATGACCAATAGTTTGGACAGTCATATATTTCTTTATGTATTCAATGTTTGTAAGTGAAGTAGCTACCGCTGATACACCCGAACCAGGGAAGCTTATCTTCGAGGTTGAAGAGAAGATATAAACCATATCAGGGTTACCGGCTTTCTCGCATTCGGTAAGGATGTTAAGTATTTCATCCTGAACATCGTCATAAAGGTGGTGGATGCAATACGCATTATCCCAATAAATTCTGAAATCTTCTGCGGCAGGCTTAAGGTTTGCAAAACGCTTAACAACCTCGTCGGAGTAAGAAATACCTGTCGGGTTTGAGTACTTAGGTACACACCAGATACCTTTTACTGAAGCATCGTTGTTTACGTATTTTTCAACAAGATCCATATCAGGACCGTCTTCACCGAGAGGTATATTGATCATTTCGATTCCGAAAACTTCGGTAATCTTGAAATGTCTGTCATAGCCCGGAACAGGACATAAAAATTTAACCTTATCGAGTTTACACCATGGTGTTGAACCGTTAACACCGAATGTCATGGAACGTGAAACGGTATCATACATGATATTAAGGCTTGAGTTTCCGCATACTATAACATTGTCCTTTTCAACACCCATCATGGCTGCCATAAGTCGACGGCACTCACCGATACCGTCAAGATCGCCATAGTTTCTTGTGTCATTTCCGAGAACGGTATTCATATCGGATGAGCTGTTAATCACATCGAGCATTGGCATTGCGAGTGCAAGCTGTGACTGACCCGGCTTACCTCTGGCCATATTAAGGGAAAGTCCCTTAGCCTCTTCTTCCTTATATTGTTCTTCAAGAGCTGCTTTTAAAGATAAAAGTTCATCTTTGCTCATGTCTTTGTACGCTTTCATATTTGCATCTCCTTTGCGTTTATACATATGTCTTTCAATATGATAACTCATTTTAACTATAATTTCCATAACAATTTAAATAAAAAATAAGGTATTTTGAAAAAAACAGACAAATCAGGGTAAATGTATAAAATATATATACATAATAAGTATAATATATTTTTTTAAAAACATTTAAAGGTTGTATTTTTTATAAATAAATGATACAATATGTGTTATGAATGCGATATAATGCGTAAATTTACGGATATAAGAGGACCGGGGTTATGAATTATTCAGAAGTAATTGAATATGTTAAGAAAATGACTACTGAAAATGGACGTCCTTCCAACTATCCTTTCAGAAGCAGATACGAGCACACCATGCGCGTATATAGATGGGCTATAAAGTTGCAGGCGAAATTGGGCGGAGATATTGATATAATCGCACTTGCAGCTTTACTTCATGATGTAGGTTGGGACAATGAAAGACCGCATGAAGAAGTTGGTGCGGAGCTTGCCGTTGAGTTTCTTGACAGCATCGGTGTTGAGCCGGATATTATCAAGAGAGTCGGCGAGATAATCATGATACATGAGGATAAGGATACTGAGGCTGAGCTTTCGCTTGAGTGTAAGATAGTTATGGATGCGGATTTGCTGGATGAGGTTGGAGCGGTAAGCGTTATATGGGACGCTATGGCTACAGCATGCAAGGACGAAGCAAGTTATAAGAAGGCATATTACAGAATTAAAAATTATTATAGAATTAACAAGCCAAAGATTAGAAGATGTAAGACAGATGCTGCAAGAGCAGAGTATACCAAGCGTATGCAGCTTCTTGATTCGTACATCAATCAGCTTGAGAAGGAATTATTTTAGTTGAATTACGTTTAAACAGGCGTGCATATTGACATATTGTCTTTATGCCGCCTTTTTGTTCTTTTCGGGCATGTATTTTTAATGAAAAAATATTTTAAAATTCAATGCCGATACTACATTTTTAATATATATGCTGAATTGGTTGTATAGGGGGGAATAACTATGGATGAGTATTATGTTACAAATACCGGAGGCAGTATACCTTTAGGACTACCGGGCGGCTTTTTTATCTATTAGGCAGAGGGAGACGAGAAGATACTCTTTGCCGAGACCAATGTCGTAAAGATGTACGGCTGTGAAGATTATCAGGATTTTCTTGAATTCACGGGCGGTTCATTTTCCGGAATGGTTCATCCGGATGATTTAGTCAGAGTAGAAAATCAAATACATGCTCAGACTGTTTATGGCGAGAAAAGACATGATTATGTAAGATACCGTATCAAAACCAAGCAGGGAGAAATAAAATATCTCGAGGATTTCGGACATTTGCTTCATTGGAAGAACGGAAAGAGCTTTTATTATGTTTTCATAATAGACGTTGATAGAAATGAGTTCTTTAACCTAAACAGAAATTCCTTTGCAGAAGCGGAAATCCTTTCGGGAAATCACGAAACGGATTCGCTTACGGGACTTTTTAATATGTCATTTTTCTATAACAAGACACAGAAGCTTCTTTCTTCCATGGAGGGAAGAAGACAGGATATTTCGTTTATTCATTTCGATATACCGAATTTTAAGCTGTATAACGAAAGACTTGGCTTCAAGCTCGGTGATGAGCTTTTGTGCAATTTCGCAAGAATAATAAGAGATGAGTTCCAGGGAGGAATAGTTTCGAGATTTTCAGATGATCACTTTGTAGTATGTGCATCGGGTGAAAGAGAAGACATCGTAAATAAAGTAGAAAATGTATATAAGAAAATGCTTCTTTCCGAGGACGTAAACAAGAAAGTAAGAATAAAGGCCGGTATATATTATCTCGATGACAGACGTGCCGAGGTAGGCCTCGCGTGTGATCATGCAAGGCTTGCATGTAACAGCGTAAAGGGACGACATGATGTAAATTACTGTATATATGACGAAATGTTGCGAGAGGAGCTTCGTAAGCAGCAATATGTATCGGATCATATAGATGAAGCTATAGAAAAAGAATATATCAAGATATTTTATCAGCCCGTAATCAGAGTTAAAACAGGAGAAATATGCGGATATGAGGCGCTTGTAAGATGGATTGATCCAAAGATAGGTATGCTGTCTCCGGGGGATTTTATAGAGACACTCGAGCAATTTCATCTTATACATCTTGTGGATCAGTTTGTCATTAAGAGGGTATGCGAGGACTATATTTCACTCATCGAAAAGGGTGAGCCTGTTGTTCCTGTTTCGGTTAATATTTCAAGACTTGATTTCGAGCTTTGCGATATTTTCGGTATTCTTGAGGAAACACGTGAGAAATACGGTGTTCCGCGAAATATGATAGATATTGAAATAACGGAAAGTGCTCTGAATGACAATGTCGGATATATAAAGTCCGAATGTGAGAAGATGAAAAAGCTCGGTTACAACATCTGGCTTGATGACTTTGGAAGCGGATATTCGTCACTTAATACAATTGCAGACTATGATTTCGATGTGCTTAAGCTTGACCTTGTATTTTTGAGAAGTCTCGGTCATAATCCGAAAACATCAACTCTTATGACGTATATTATTGAGGGAGCAACAGAGATGGGACTTGCTCCTTTATGTGAAGGTGTAGAGACAGAGGAGCATTTTGAATTTTTGAAAAAGGTCGGATGCGTAAGGGCACAGGGATATTATTTTGGTAAGGCGATGCCTATGGAGGAAACAAGGGCATTTACCAGGGCTAAAGGACTTGTTTGGGAGTCGGCAGAATAAAAAATATGGATAATAACTATATACAAAACCAACAGGTTAATCAGGAACAGTAGGTTATACAGGTCAATCAACAGCAAAATGTTAACGAGTAGGTTGAAAGTACGATATTTGACAAACATATGCAGATGAATGAGCAGTATGTGAATGACCGAAAAAGAAACGGTGAAGAAGACAGTGAGGAGATGACGCTTGAGGAATTGTCCGTACTTTCTGTGATAAAAGGAATTGTTCCGAAATATATCCTGCCTGTATGCAGGCTTACTATAAACCTATTCAGAAGAGGAATAGCCAAATGTGTTTCGGATAACAGAAAAGGAATTCTGGAGGATTTGGAGTTTTTACCGATAAATTGGTATGATACGGATGTCTCTTGCTGTGTTTATAACGGTGGCAGTGTAAACGGTTTTTTACTTGTCAATAAAACTGCAACCGGCAAAATTGTTGTGGATCTGTTTTTTGCATATGAGCCCGAGGCAGGCAAGAATCTTTTGTATATGATTAATTTCTCGGTAAGGAAAGCGTTAAAAAAATATCCGAAGGATACAGTTGTCAAGCTCGTTATTCACAATGAAATATCCGCTGCACTTGTAAAAAAACTATTTCCGCGAAAGCATGGAAAGATATGTATAATGGGTGAAAGAGGATAACAAAAAAAGAACTTTTCGAGGTTCTTTTTTTATTTATGAAACAAATTTGATACATTTATACTTTATGATATGAAATATATTATCGGAAAGGAGACAGAATATGAAGAAAATACATCGTAAAGCAATTTTATTTTTTATGGCTGTAAGTGTGACTGTATCAATAGCTGGCTGTGGCAAAAAGAAAAATGAAATATCAGATTACGGAACCGAAGCGGTTGCATCGCAGGAGGATGCAGACAGCGAAGAAGTAAAAGCAAACGAGTTTGGAAGCTTATCTGATAAGCTTGAAACGGATAATATAAACTGGCAGGAATCCATAAATGTGAATGGGATAAATTATAAGATTGATCTTATGTATGATATACCTGA
This sequence comes from Lachnospiraceae bacterium, assembly GCA_017459135.1. Taxonomy (GTDB): domain Bacteria; phylum Bacillota; class Clostridia; order Lachnospirales; family Lachnospiraceae; genus Coprococcus_C. The sequence goes on from JAFSZR010000021.1 coordinate 8,769, forward strand.
ACAGGAAAATGTGCCTGTTTATTTAACAATGTCTATTTCAGACTTTGATAAGAAGGAAAAGGAAATTGTAGAGAAATTGTTCGGAGATGATTATGTTGAGGTTCATGAAATATTAAATGAGAAAAAATATAATAAAATCCCTGAAACTGAAGAAATGACAAATGTAATACTAGATCACTGGTATACTGAAAGTGAACTTAAAGGCGAAAAAGGTTCAAATGCAAATAAAAATTATGACGAAATATATGAAAAATTCGGAAAATATGCCGAATTTCATAATTCTTGGGGATATGTGGGAGATTTTTCACTTCATACATATAAAGGGAAATATAATTGAAATGAGTATTATGCGATATTTTCAAGATACGAGGACAAAAACTTTATGTTTTTTGAACTCTTTTCAATCAGCATAAAAGATATTATGGGAGATAGCAGGTTAGGGGGATATACTTATACTTCTAATATCACAAAAGAAGAGGATAATGAGGCATATGCTCAGAAAGAAAAGCTTATGGATGATGCAAGGAATTTGATAGATGACATTTTAGGAGGAGAATATTATGATATCAATAGTACAAAGAATTTGATGTTTTTTGGTGAAGATGAGGCTTATAGCTCCATATTTGACGGATATAGATTCGAACTTAAAAACAATAAAGTCGATAGCAGTGTTTATGAAGGAACAATTTATGAATACGGATATAATTCAGAGCGTGTTGAGATATCTAACGAGGGAATTATATCTATATGTTTGGGTATATTTTATGACAGTATGGAAATGAAATCGCAGGATACTAATATACTTAGTTTTGAGAACATTAAAGAATCAGTGCGAGATATTATAGAAAATGAAATTGATGTAAATATGGTGCAAGGAAGTAATTATATAAATATTGATAAGATAGAATTAAAATATTATCCAATTGTGAATCCTGAAAATGATATGGAATTTACAATTCTTCCGGTATGGTTTTTTTATTCAAATACAAAGAGTTTTAGGCTGCTTGTAAATGCGGTAGATGGTTCGATGGTGTTTATAAAGTATTAAAATTTTTGAAATAATGTTTACATATTTGAATTTGGCTTGCATAAAAATGACACGATTAACTATTACAGAAACAAAAGATATTGTGTTTATAGGAAAGGATTTTCCGGATGAATATACCGGTTCAAAATATACTCGTTCTCTTAAAGGTGCAAGAGCTAAAGCAAAGGCAAATATTGTTCAGTGTATTGAACAAATTGTGGAGATTGCTGAAGATAAAAGATTCAAAGAAAATTATAAGTCAAAACATTCAACTGATGCGGCTAAAGGCTGGTATTATTATACTGTAAGATTTGCAATTCCTATTTTTGAGAA
>JAFSZR010000022.1 GCA_017459135.1 Lachnospiraceae bacterium
GCAGGTGCAATAAATTATACTCCTGTTGCCAAGGTTACAAATCTTGCACAGACCATAGATGAACTAAAGAAAAAGGGAATGTGGTTTGCATGTGCGGATATGGGCGGAGAGATAATGTATGACGTAAATCTGACCGGTCCTATCGGAATCGTTATAGGAAATGAAGGTTCGGGTGTCGGCAGGCTTGTTAAGGAAAAATGTGATTACGTTGTTTCGATTCCTATGATGGGAGATATAGATTCACTTAATGCTTCGGTGGCAGCAGGTGTTCTTGCCTATGAGGTTGTAAGACAGAGACTTGGCAGATAAGCATTGAAAGGACAATTCTTTTGATGAATGTGGATTACGATTCTTTAACTGACAATGAAATAATTGCAAGGATTTCCAAGAAGGACGATGAAGCCATAGAATATATGATAAAAAAATACGGCAACATAGTTAAAAGAGAAGTCCGTACCGTTTACTTAATCGGGGCTGAGACGGAAGATTTGATGCAGGAGGGAATGATAGGACTGTTTAAGGCTGTGAGAGATTTTGAAGCTGATAAGGGTGCTGTTTTTTCTACTTTTGCCACGCTTTGCATAAGAAGACAGATTAAGACGGCTATAAGCAATTCAAACAGAAAAAAACACATTCCGTTAAATTCGTATATTTCGATTTATACGGAAAATGATGAATACGGTTATGAGATAGAAGATAATCTTGAAACGGATAATCAAAACTCAAATCCGGAAGAAATGATAATTGCAAAAGAACAGAGCAGAGCATTAAATGATTTAATCGAAAAACGGCTCAGTTCCTTGGAAAAAAAGGTGTTAAAGTATTATCTTGAAGGACTTTCTTATCAAGAAATTGCACAAAGACTTGACAAATCGGACAAATCGGTGGATAATGCTTTACAGAGAATAAGACGGAAGCTCAGTGAGTAGCCTTATTCTTTTATAATGTAATAGTGATATTAATATTATTTATTAATATATAAGCTGCTATGGCTCAGTCGGTAGAGCGTCGCATTGGTAGTGCGGAGGTCACGGGTTCGATTCCCGTTAGCAGCTTTTTTAATAAAGTGTCGTATGACACTTTATTTTTTTGCCGTTTTTTTGATAAAAATGTAAAAAAATGGTGCAAAATACAATATTTCGTGGTATACTAACATAGATTAAGTATTTGTTGTGTTTACATAATCGTTTATGGAGATTATTATGTTTAGTTTGAAAAAGAAAAAATATATTTATATACTTTTAGCTTTTACTCTTATTTTCAATATCTTATGTATTGGTCAAAACGGCAATATTTCATATGCAGCATCAGCAGGAAAAATAAGCGAAGGTGTTACTAACGTTAATTTCAGAGTGGCACCGAATGGAAACGCGGTAACGGACGAAAACGGAAAAGGAATAAAACTAAATGGAGGACATGAGCTTACTGTACTTGATACAACTAATTCGGCATGGTATAAGGTTTCTCTTGTTTATAACGGAAACAGTTATACGGGATATGTTTCATCACAGTTTGTAACATTGACCGACGGAAACAGTACGCAGGCGTCGGATGGAGGTGCGTCTCAAGGTGGCAGTGCGGCACCGGCGGCTAATGTGACTTTGTCTGATTCTGATTTTGAAGCACAGCTTGCTGCTGAAGGATTTCCGGAAAGCTATAAGGTGCTTTTGAGAGATATTCATGCAATTCATCCGAATTGGCAGTTTAAAGCAGTGCAGACCGGTATAGATTGGAATACTCTTATCAGTAATGAGGTAAATAAGCAGGGACAGATTAAGAACCTTATTTACGGAGCGTCATCCGCACCGCATTATAACTGGAGAAGTATAGGGGTCGGTTATAATCCGGCAACAAATACATGGTCACCGTTTGACGGAAAAATATGGTTTGCTGCGTCGGATGATCTTGTAAAATATTATATTGACCCTCGTACATATCTTTATGAAAACTTTGTTTTTGTATTTGAAAGCCTTTCTTATCAGGACGGAGTTCAAAATAAGCAGGGAGTTGAGGCGATTCTTAACGGCTCGTTTATGTATAATGCAACACCTCCCGGAGAATCAAGACAATATTCGGATATAATTATGGAGGCTGCGGCACAGAGCGGAGTGAGTCCTTATCATATTGCTTCAAGAATAAAACTCGAAATGGGTAATACCGGAGGAGTGGCGGCCAAGGGTACAAGCTCGTCATATCCGGGAATATTTAATTATTACAATATTGGAGCCTTTGATACAGCAAACGGTTCGCCTGTGGAAAAAGGTCTGTACTGGGCATCACAGTCGGGTTCATACGGAAGACCATGGAATTCTGCTTCAAAAAGTATTATAGGTGGAGCACAGTACCTCGGAGCATCTTATATTCAAAGAGGTCAGGATACTTTATATACTCAGAAATTCAATGTTACATATACCGGTAATTTGTTTAATCACCAATATATGTCAAATATTCAGTCACCGACTACGGAAAGCCAGACTAATTACAAAGCTTATAAGGCGAATAATCTTTTGGAATCTACAATGGTATTTAAGATACCGGTTTACAGCAACATGCCGGCAACTGCATGTGTAAAACCTGCCGATTCGGGAAATCCTAATAATTGGCTTAAAACACTTAGTATAAGTGGTTATTCAATCACACCTACATTTGCCGTAAACAATGTTACCGATTATTCGCTTATTGTAGGTTCATCGGTTTCGTCAATTAATGTATCCGGTTCACCTGTAGTTTCAACCTCATCCGTATCAGGTACCGGAACGATAAATCTTATCGAGGGTACGAATTATATTAAGATAAATGTAATTGCCCAGACGGGCGCTGCAAGAACTTATACACTTACGGTGGTAAGAGGAAATGCGGCAGCGGGTTCACAAACCATAGGAACCGATATGTCGGCTTCTTCATCGGAAGGCACCTCGGGAGGAAGCACGAGTGCTTCCAAGGGTGATGTTAACGGAGACGGAAAGATATCAGTTCTTGATATAGTTAAAATACAAAGAGTTATAGTCGGACTTGATACAGCAGACGCGGCACTTACAGCTGCATGCGATTTGAACGGAGACGGAAAGGTATCTGTTCTTGATATAGTAAAGCTTCAAAGACATATAGTAGGTATTGAAACCATAGGTTAATTAAACGTTAAAATTATAACCGTAAATAACAACTGCAAGTTGTAGAATGGAGAATGATATGAAAACAATGAAAAGAATTATTACATTTATTTTGGCATTTGTAATATGTCTTAATTTCGGAGTTATCGATTCAAAGGCTGCTGCATCTGTCAGCATAGCACTTTCGTCAAGCTCAACCAGTATTGGAGGTAGTGTAAGTGCAACAGTAAGTGTGAATGGTTCGGATATTTCAGCCTATGATATTTACGTATCATATGATGCAAGCGTTTTGCAATTTAACTCGGGAAGCGGTTCGGCACAGGCAAACGGGGGCGGAGGAACCATAAGACTTGTAGGAACCGGTGCAGGTTCGACAACTCTTTCGTTTACGGCAATAGGTAACGGTTCCTGTTATATTTCAACAAGTGGTTCCGAATGCTATGATATAAACTATAACCAGCTTTCGATTAGTCATGCCGGAGCGTCGGTAACGGTAGCAACATCATCAAATAATAATCAGAACAATAACAATGATAATCAGGATGACGATAAGACTACAACCGAGGATGACGGAAGATCTTCAAATTGTAATTTAAAAAGCCTGCAGATTTCACCGGGAACGCTTGAACCTGCTTTTTCTCCTTCCACAACATCTTATTCGGTACAGGTTGATGAAGATGTAACCAGTATGGTTGTCAGTGCGGTTGCGGAAGATGAAAAGGCAACTACAGCCGTTAAGGGAGCGGGGCTTATCGAACCTGGTGCAAATACCGTTACGGTTACTGTTACTGCTGAAAATGGTGCTGTTAAGGTTTATACATTAAGTGTTGCTGCCGGAGAGGTTTTAGGTGATGCGAAGACAAACATAGACGGTAAAGAATACAGCTTTGTTCAAAGCAGCAAGGGACTTGAGATTCCTGAAGGCTATAATGAGATTACAGCAACCTATAAGGATTGGGAAGTACTTGCCTTTGAGTCACCAAATAAGAAGATAGTTTTGGTTTGTCTTGAGAAGATTCCGGAAGAAAATGATGCGTCGATTGATGCGGATGAGACTGCGTTGGAATGGTTTATATACGATAAAGACAAGGAAAGCTTTATACCATACAGAGAGTATTCATCCGAATTTAACAGATATGTTATTACAGAAGCACCTGAAGGAGTTGAAATACCGGAAGGGTTTGAAAAGACGGAACTTGATCTGGGCGGTATAGGTGAAAAGGTTGTTGTTTATAAATCAAATGATATAAAAGATGCAAATATATATCTTGTATATGCTATCAACATAGCAGGCGATGAAGGCTTTTATTGGTATGATAAAAAGGAAAAGGCATTTTTAAGATATGTTGAAACCGAAAGGCCTGAGATTAAAGAAGAGGTTGCAACCGAAACAATTGCCACACCTGTTGAACCGGTGGTTGAAGAAAAGCCTGTATCAAATGATGATGGAGGATTTTTTACAAAAAAGACTCTAGGTATTATTTGCGTAGGCTTGGGTATATTGACATTTCTTTTAATTATAACGATTATTACGCTTATTGTTATTCTTAGATCGAAAGATGAGTTTGAAGAAGATGATATTGAAGATGAAGAGACATTCGATGAGGATGTTGATGAGAAATATGCTAAAAAATCAAAAAAATCTAAAGAATCCGAAATGATTTTTGAACCTGAAACGGAGAAAGAGAAAAAAAGAAATAAGGCAGATCATGAGGAAACAGTATACGAAGAAGAAAGAAAGGCATATGAAGAGGATAGGGATGTAAATGATAATAAGGATGAAGCATCAAAATCCGATATAAATAAGGTATTGCCTGTTGCAAAAGACAGAAATA
>JAFSZR010000023.1 GCA_017459135.1 Lachnospiraceae bacterium
ATAGGTACTAATGACATATTTATACCTCCTTGCAATTATCAACAATAAGCTTTAATGCCTCCTTAGCAGCTAAATCACGCTTAAGTGTCTTCATTTCCTTTTCACCCATTAAATCTTTAAGCTTATCATATTCCATCTGATAATTTTCAGCCATTCTCTTTAATTCTTCTTCTACAGCTTCATCCGAAGGAGTAATACCTTCCTTATCAACTATAGCATCAAGAACAAGGCCTGCCTTGATTCTTGCAATTGCATCATCCTTAAACTTATCAAGAAGCTGCTCTTTGGTAGTACCTGTAAGCTTAAGATACTGCTCGATATTTAATCCCTGATACATCATGCTCTGAGCAGTCTCATCATACATCTGCTCCTGATTGTACTTAATCATTGCCTCAGGAATCTCAACCTCTGAATTCTCTGCAATCTTATCAACAAGCTTGTTTTCTTTCTCGCTCTTTGCACTCTTTTCCTTCTTAGCAGTAAGAATCTTCTTAGTATCTTCCTTGTACTCTTCATATGTATCAAACTCAGATACCTCGCTTGCAAACTCATCATCAAGTTCCGGAAGTTCTATAGCGTTGATTCCAAGAAGCTCACACTTAAATACAGCAGGCTTTCCTGCAAGTTCTTCTGCCTGGTAATTCTCAGGGAAAGTAACATTTACATCAAACTTATCTCCGATATTCTTACCTACTATCTGATCTTCAAATCCCTCGATAAAAGTATGTGAACCGAGAGTAAGCTTATAGTTCTCACCCTTACCGCCATCAAACTGCTTATCATCCATATATCCGTCAAAATTGATTGTTACTTCATCATCAAGCTGTGCTGCTCTGTCCTCCACAGGTACAGAACGTGAATTTTCCTTCTGAGCCTTAAGAATCTCAGCCATAACCTCATCCTCGGTTACTTCTGTTTCAACCTTCTCAATCTCAACACCCTTGTACTCACCAAGCTTAATCTCAGGTCTTAATGCTACAAGTGCTGTAAAGATAAATGGCTTACCTTTCTCAATCTGCTCTACATCTATTTCAGGATTAGATGTGATTTCCTCATCACACGCTTCAATTTCCTTTGGATAATACTCATTTATAAGTGCATTGGCCGCATCTTCATAAAAAATCTCAGGGCCGTACATCTTCTCGATAAATGCCTGAGGCACTTTTCCTTTTCTGAATCCAGGTACTGAAAACTTACCCTTCTGCTTGTTATAAGCAGCTGTTGTAGCCTTTACAAATTCCTCAGCCGGTACTTCTATAGTAAGCTTGGCCATACTTCCTTCTAATTTTTCTACTGATAAACTCATTTCTTTTCCTCCTCATATGTTGTATTTATTTTCACCGTATAATGCTTAGCATTGCATAAATACACACTATTCATCAGATTATAACACAAGAAATATTTTTAGTCCACCATTTTAATCAAAAAATCTATGTATTTTTTATGAAAAAAAATATTGTGATTTTTGGTATAAATCATAAAAAGGAAATAAGGCCTGTTTATATATTATGCAACAACATGAATAATATACCATCTTGCAATTGCATATATAAACAAGCCTTAAAAAATGATTCTAAAAAAGAAGCTTTGTCAATTACTTACCTGACATCTGCTGCTCCTGCTTCTTAATCATCTGTCTTACCATCTCGCCACCGATTGAACCAGACTCACGAGAAGTTAAATCTCCGTTGTAACCCTGCTTAAGATTTACTCCAAGCTCGTTTGCAACTTCCATCTTGAACTTATTCATAGCGTCCTTAGCTTCTGCACCGCTTGCATAGCTGTTTGAATTAGAATTTGTCATAATAACATACCTCCGTTTATATAAAAGACATTTTTCTGTCTTGTTGTTATTATTAAACCAATCAAAAAAAATATAACCGGTAAATTATGGAAATAATTTACCGATTATATTTATTATATTTATTATCATTACTTCAAATCAACAGTTTTATTGTTCATTTTCTTTTGATTTTTTTCTTAATATCACCATACCCGTAACCGATGAAAACATAAGTGCCACAATTGCTATAATAGGTGTCGCATCTCCTGTCTTAGGTGAGGATGATGCAGAACCCATGTAAGAATACCTTACAGGAGCAGTAGTTATATCGTTTGAACCACCTTGTGCATTTCCACCGGTTCCCGGAATAACGGTAGTGCCTTGACCCGGATCTATCTGTTGACCAGGATCTACCGGTTGACCCGGATCTACCTGCTGACCAGGATCTACCTGCTGACCAGGATCTACCTGTTGACCAGGATCTACAGGAGTAGCACCACCGCCACCCTGTTGATTTTCCGTTGCGGTAAACCATGCAGAAATTATTGTATCACACGTTATTGCCGAATAATCGGTATCCCACTTTTCAAATGTATAGGTGTACTTATCGGTTGCTGTCTTAGTAGGTGTCTTAGTAGGAGGTGTTGCAGCCTCACCGCTCTTAACACTATCCGTCTTCATTACATTTCCATCACCGTCAAGCCATTTAACAGTATAATACTTATCCTTTACTTCATATCTGTAAAGTGCGTAAAGCGAGAAGTTTGATGAAGTAATGGTTATATAATTTGTACTGAGCACTGCTTCGCTTCCGTTTACCCATGACTTAAATGAGTAATCCGAACCTGAACCGTGTAATGATGCAACATGTATATTCTTTCCTGCAAGACTTCCGAGCGGGAATGATATAGTAACCGGTTCAGCAAGTGTTGTAATGTTCATAGGTGTTCCGTTTACAAGATTTCCGGAAGCATCTCTTACTTCCTTGATAATCTCTATGCTGATATATCTTTCAATAATTGCCTCGTTACCGAGTCTGTCTTCAAATATAGTTTCCTCAGTATCCGAAATATCACTTACATCAATGCAGCTTGCATAAAGAGTTATCTTTATCGTACCTCCCTGAGCTACCACATCAAGATCGGCATCGGTTACGTTTCCGTTATACAAAGCCGTATTGTATATCTTATCAAGTCCGTCTACTGAAAGCGCAACCGCATTGTCTTCAAGCACAACCTCTGTGGAAAGACCGCTTAATACAAAGTTGATTCCACCGTCCGAAGCATAAGTTGTCGGATAAGTTATTCCGCCTTTTTCAAGCGTTACGGATGTTTCCTTTGTTAACAATCCGTTGGTTGCTACAATTCTGTAATTACCGTCAGATACATCGGTAAATTTATACTTGTTATCATCAGCATCATTTATTTTAGCTGATTTTATATAAGTATTTCCACTGTAAAGTGCTACATATATCGGATATGTCTTTGCACTATCTGCAAGTGCTCCATCATAGGATACAGAACCATATACAACTCCGGTAGCATCGGTTCTTCCTGTCTTAAATCTTCCCTCGATAACCTTTACTTCCTTTGAAGTCTTGGTTGATGCATATATCTTATAATCATACTCCGTATCAGGTGTAAGATTTCTGAATGTGTAATCCATATTCTTTCCGTACGAAGTATCATATTTATTTGCAAGCGCATTTTCATAAGCCGTTGCTGAAGCCTTCTTATACTGTATTCCGCACTCAGCTATATCATAAGTACCTTTATAAACATCAGCACTTATATATGCCGAAGTATCCTGAATATCCATTACAGGACCTGCAGTAAGTCTCATCGGTACGAAGTTTATGGTATCCGATACATTTCCCGCAATATCCTCAGTAACTATCTCAAACGATTTAGCACTGTCAGCCAAAAAGCTTCCTGTTATAACTCCGTCATTATCTGTTACCGCTATCGGTTCACCGTTTACAAGAACCTTTGCTGTATTTACGCCACTGACTGCATCAGTAGCCTTGAAATTGATAACAAGATTTCCTGCATCATTTGCGCTTGACTCGGTCACATATAAATCAGGCTTATCGGTATCAACATATAAAGTCTTTGTGGCCTTATCACTTGAAACGCCCGAATAACTTACGCTCCATGCTTCAATGGTTACCTGACCTTCTTCCTTAAGATCAAATGAATAATCTTCGCTTGTAGCTGTTTTTTCAAGCTGCTTTGTTCCCGTAATAATATTGTAGTATGTTGTAACTGGAACACCGTCGCTTGTTTCTTTCTGAGAAGTAATCGTAACCTTCGGTTCATCTTCTATATACCAATTTCCGTTTCCTCTTGTACCGTCAACGGTTATAACCGGTGTATCAGGAACCTCTGATGAAAGGTTATTTACAGTCTTTTCATATGTATTAACATTTCCTGCATAGTCGGTTGCCTCAATAGTATACTTACCGTTTTCAACAATGCTGTATGTATAATTTGAAGCAGCTCCCCAACTCTTTAATTCGACATCACCTGTTCCGTCATCAAGATAGAGCTTAACGGATGCAACTCCACTTTCTTCCGCTCCCTCTGTAACAGTGAATGTAAAGTCAATTGATTCATCAAATCCGCTTACCGAATAATTTGTATTATCTTCAATTACAGGTTTCTTACAATCAAGCTTGTACGGACCAACCGATGTAAGTGTTACGCTGTTTCCGGCATTATCGTAAAGAGTACCGCCAAAGGTGTATCCGCCCGCAGGAATGTTTTCATTTGAAAGTGTTCCCGAGAACGTATATCCGGTTACCTTTCCGTAATCCTTAACACCGCCGTCACTAATTGATGCAATATTTGAGCCTGCATTTTCTTTTACCGTTTCATCCGAACCGTTCGGATAACTTATAGTCCAGTTCATAAACTGAAGTCCGCTGTCATTATCGGTAACTGTCGTCTTATATGTAAGGCTGTTATACCAAACACCCGATACAGCAGGATTTCCGTCAGCATCGACAACCTGAATATCCGAACCGGTTATACTGTTCTCTACCATCCATTCATAGTAAGAACTCATTGATAAAAGCTTTTCGTTTAATTTAATATAATTTCTTGCCGATACGTTTCCTGCAAGGTTGGTTGCATAAACCACAAGCTCACCGTATGTACCGGTACCGATTGTAATCGTTGCATAATATCTGTCGTTATTCTTGGTCATTAAAGCTTCGTGAGTGGTTCCTCCACGCACATTACCATTCTCATCAAGGAATGCATAATATAACTTATCACAATCACTACCGTCGGAAGAATACTCAAATTTAATTGTAACAGATTCAACCTTTATTCCGTCTATTTCCTGTGCATGATAATATGTACCGAATCCAAATTCGTTAAAATATACTTTGTTCGGTGATACGGTAAAGCTTTCAAGCTTAGGTCCGTTTCTGTCAACACTTATATCATCAAGCGTAACTATTTCCGAAACAGCTCCCGTTGATGAATCAAGCATCTGAATCATAACGGTACCGTTTTTCATATCAGGCACTGTAACAGTATTGCTGAATAATGCTTCAGCCTGAGCCTTAGGCTTATCTGCAGGTGATATATCACCACTGTCCGCAAATCTTATCTTGTCATATCCGTTTGTTGCCTGTATCTGAAGATCAGGATAAATTCCGTTATTCTTTTCGCCTAAGAGTTCATAATGACCTTCACCCGAATCTCTTGTTACCGTAAAACTGGTCTTCGGTGAAGTGGCAAGATAGTTTGCACCGCTTGTATTTATATTAGGTGAAATTTCATATGTTCCCGGGGCACTGTAAAGGGCTCTTGAACATGAGTACGTGCCCGTAAATCCTATTTTTTGTTTAATAAAGCTTTCTCTTTGAGCATTGGTTGTAAATCCTTCGTATGCAGCCTTATCATCATCGGCAAGACTTGATGTATTTACAATGTAAAGCGTGTATTCCGGCGAAGCCTGACCGAATTTAACGGTAGAACTTGCATCATCATCCGCAAGCTTAATTCCAAGTTCCACAGCTCCAGGTGTAATTGTTGCAACGCCGGGAACGGTTACATCCGAACCATCGGCAACTTCACTTCCGTTATCAACCAATTTATAATATGCTTTCTTTGTTCCGGCAAGACTTACATTTTTAATTGTAAGTGCTTTTCCCGAACCCACGTTGGCATCTTCTATCTCAGCCTGAGTGTCAAATGAAGCATATACATCATCACTTCCGACTTTATCCGCTACTTCCGCTCTGTCGGTTACGGTTATATAAGGATCAGCATCATAAACCTTAGATACAGCTTTTCCACCAATGTTGATTGATGAAGGAACTATCTCAACCTGTTTCTTATTAACTGTTATTGTTATTGAACTTGTAATATCTCCTTCGGTGGATTTCTTATTTGTATCATTTACCGTAATTGTTACGGTAGCACCCGATTCATTTATGTCAGTAAAGGTACCTTTAATCTCATAACCAACAACTACACCACTTTGCTTTGTTTCAGAAATACTTAATCCAAGAGCGGTGAGTGCTGCCTCTCCACCAGAAATCGTATAAGAAAAGTTACCGTCAGATGCAGCATTGTCCTTATACTTTGCACTGATATTAAAGTCCACATAATCTCCATATTCACCTGTTACCGAATCAGCACCGATAACCGCACTTCCCGAAGTTGAAATTGCAGTAAGAACCAAATCAATGTTTCTGTACTCCCAAACTGCGGTAAGTCCTGTTCCCTCTGCAGCTATACCGCTTTCACTTGAATCATCATCAACAGCAAGTGCATTAACCTGTTCTGCGGTAAGAGTAGATCCCGGAGAATAAATTGTCGAACCTCCGTCCGGAGTCCATCCCTTCAAATAATATCCCTTACTTTCAACCATCGATGATATTCCATCGGCAGTAGGAAGTGTAAGAGTCGAATCATATGTAGCAACAAGATCGTCCGTTTGAGAACCAATCAAATTAACCTTATTTTCATCATCAGGATTGACATCATATGTAACGGTAAACTGAGTCGGTGCCCATTCAGCACTAAGTGTATAATTACCTCCGCTTAAAGTAACATCCTGACCCACTGTATAACTTGTTGAATTATAAGAAAGTCCCTGATAAACATATCCTTTTCTGGCTAAAGAATAGTCAGCAGCGGATTTAACGGTATAAACAAGTTCTCCCGAAAGATCATCTGAAGGAGAACCGAGTGCAACCTCTTCCGTTTTCGCAACCGTAGTTCCGTCACTGGTGACAGTTACAACATACTTTGTTCTTGTTGCCTTGTAGAAAAGATTAACTGCTGTTCCTTCTATATCACAGTTTGAGATATCCCATTCACTTACTTTAGGATTGGTAACGGCTATTGTACATGCACTGTCCAAATATGCTCCGCTTAAAGTGACACCGCCATCAGCTCCGTATGCTGCCCATCCTTCTTTAGCATTCGATGACGCAAGATCGGCATTTCCTTCATCATCAAGAGCCTTTCCTGCGGTATAATCACGTATTACGGTTCCGTTATCAATATATATAACATTATATCTTACTGCTGTAATATCATCCAAACCGTCACCGAGTAATGTTTCATCTTCCTCTGCGACCTCATCAAGGAAATCAAACATTTCACCGTTTGAACCATCTTCGTTGTTTATTCCTGCCTGATTATCATTATTTACGTTATTTTCATTATTTACGGTATTTTCATTATTTACGTTATTTTCATTTAAATCATTAGAATCATCTAAATCATTTGTTTCGTTACCGGGTATTGAATCATCTTCTGAAATATCATTATCAACATCGACAGCTGTTTCTTCTCCGGATAGATTTCCCGCAGTAGGATCGTCACCTACATCAGCAGATGAAGTGAGAAA
>JAFSZR010000024.1 GCA_017459135.1 Lachnospiraceae bacterium
CTATGAGATATCCGAAAAAGACGGACAGAAGGTACTTACATTTAATTCTTCTGAGGGAGTACTCACATACTTCGGCCGCGATACTATAGCAGCCCCGAAGATTACAAAAGCAAAGGTAAAGAGTTCAAAGAAAATCTCTTTAAAGTGGACAAAGGTTGAAAATGCTGAAGGATATGAACTTGTATATTCTTCAAAGAGCAGTTTTAAGAAAGCAAGGACCAAGACCGTAACCGGTAAGAATTCAGCTAAGACAAAGAAGCTTAAGAGCAAAACTTACTATGTAAAGGTACGTGCATTTACTACAGACGATGCAGGAAACAAAGTATACGGTGATTTTTCTGATGTTAAGACTGTTATCGTGAAATAATATCCTGATATAGAATCTTCCTTAAATCATGAAAAAGGAGCGGCAAAAACAGCTGCTCCTTTTTTGAAAAAGATAACCGGAAAATATTGACAAAAAAATCAGCATATATATAATAAAGGCAGATAGTTAGGTACTGATAACTCACATTGTTATATGGAGATGATATATATGTCAATAGAAATATTAGAAGGAATTCTGATCCCGTTTTTAGGTACGACATTGGGTGCAGCATGTGTTTTCTTCCTTAAAGGAGAAATGAATGATAAACTAAAAAAAGCCATGGGCGGATTTGCCGCCGGAGTTATGATCTCCGCATCGTTTTTCAGTTTGCTTCTGCCTGCCATAGAGCAGTCCGAACATATGGGAAAGCTGGCATTTATACCTGCTATGGCAGGTTTTATCATCGGAATGCTGTTCCTTTTGTTTTTGGATATCATTATACCTCATATGCATCTGGATAAGAGCGAAGAGGGACCAAAGTCCGGTCTTAAGCGTACTACAAAGCTGGTGCTTGCAGTAACCTTACATAATCTCCCGGAAGGGATGGCAGTCGGAATCGTATATGCAGGGTGGAAGTACGGGAATAATGAGATAGCATTAAGCGGTGCTCTGGCGTTGGCTCTCGGTATCGCACTGCAGAATTTCCCTGAAGGAGCTATCGTATCCATGCCTTTGCTGGCTGAAGGTATGCCAAAATGGAAAACATTTATATATGGCACTCTGTCAGGCATAGTAGAGCCGATCGGTGCATTACTTACCATTTTTGCCGCAAGCTTCTTTTTGCCGATACTTCCATATCTTTTAAGTTTTGCGGCAGGTGCGATGTTTTATGTTGTGGTAGAAGAACTTATACCCGAAATGTCAGATGGCGAACATTCCAATATCGGTACAGTCTGCTTTGCAGTCGGGTTTGTAATGATGATGGCGCTTGATGTGGGATTGGGATAAAAAAGTTCTTGACAAACAGAATAACCGATGATATGATAACGGTGTTACGTAACAATGTTATGCAATATCGTTATTTGTTTTGTATGACTGATCTGTTAAAGGAATAACACAATGTTATGAAAAACAATATAGAATACGAAAAAAGAACGCTTTTGATAGAAGCAGCAAAAAAAGAGTTTAGGGAAAAAGGATATAACAAAGCATCATTAAGAAGTATATGCGCTAAAGCCGGAGTGACTACCGGAGCGTTATATTTCTTTTTCGAGAATAAAGCCGAGTTGTTTTCGGCTATAGTAGATGAGCCTGTTAAGGGATTGAAGAAAATGCTTATTGAGCATTTTAAAGAAGACAGGGAATATATGGAGCATCTTGATTCATTTGAAAATATGGAGATGGATCACAGTGATCTTTCAGATATGCTGGTGGAGTACTTATATAAGTATTATGATAGTTTCATTCTTTTGCTGACAGCTTCTGAAAATACGGTATATGTAAATTGTATCGATGAAATTGTGAAGCTGACGGAGACAGCGATGCCGGTCATGCTGTCCGGACTAAAAGGTTATACATACGATGAATACATGTCTCATTGGATGTCCCATATCACTGTAGATGCTTTTGTCAATGTGATAAAACATGAGACAGATGTAGAACAAGCAAAAATCAAGTTAAGAAAGATAATGAATTACCTGATCGAAGGCTGGGTACAGCTGGTATTTGTACCATTAAAGTGATCATCGATAAGTGTAAAAATAATTACTGTCATTTTGAGCGGGACTTCTTATTCCGTTCAATCTGACAGTAAAAAAATAACATTTACATAACAATGTTATGTAAAATATTCAATAAAAACCCGTTATAAGCGGATTACAAGGAAGGAGCATAAAAATGTACTTAGAAGTAAAAAATGTAAAAAAGAGTTACGGACAGGACGGCAGCTATATACAGGTGCTTAAAGGGGTCAATACCGGCGTGGAAAAGGGACAGATGTGTGTAATACAGGGCACCAGCGGTTCAGGCAAATCAACACTTCTTAACTGCATAGGCGGTCTTGA
>JAFSZR010000025.1 GCA_017459135.1 Lachnospiraceae bacterium
CGCATTGTTGTATAATTTTGCGTATGTATAAATATTTTTTCGGGTGATTCGTTATGAGGGAAAAATGGACGGTTTACGCTAAGAGAGCGGACTTTAATAGGCTTCGGTCGGTTATAATAGAATGGTATAAAAAAAGAAACTCCGAAATAGTTACTCGCATAGCGCGCTGACGCTAAATGCTATGCTTAGCAACTTTTCGGTGTTTCTTTTTTTACACCCCTATATAACCGACACGCTTCGCGTGATAAATGTAAGTTCGCTTAGCAATTATTTATTTTAATGCCGAATAGACACGAAAAACGACCGAATAGACATTTTGACTTGTTTTTTAAAAGATTTAAGTTGTAAAATTATTATCGTTATAGTAGTGCCAGACAAATTAATTATATTGCGGTATTACTAAAAAAATATATAAACAATACTATGAAGAAGGGAGATTGTTTTATGAGTAAAAGATTAAAAAGGATGATTTGTTTTATAGCAACATTTGCGGTGGCATTTATTGCTGTTAAGCCTGTCAGCATAAAGGCTGAGGATGAAACGATTATTCCGGAAGAAGCTTCGGTTGAGCAGGAATCGGAAGAAGTGACTGAACAGGAGGAAACGTTGGGCGCTGTTTCTTCGTTGTATGTTTCCGTAGAAAAAGATGGAACGGTAACTGTATGGCGGAATGGTTCACAGGTTCAGATTGAGGCTAATCAGTTTTGGTCAACAACCTTGTTAGATAGAAATGGTATTATGACGGGAAATCCGGGTATAATAGTTCAAGGAGATGGGGAAGCTTATTCGTGTAACTGGTTAGATTTATTGGGCAGAACTCCGGATCCTGAAGAAAAATTTAATATTCGTGTTCAGTTAAGGGAAAAAAACGGTAATGAAGGATCTACACTGTTGGCTGAAGGTTATACAGAAAAAAAGATTAACTATACTGCTCCGCTTACCGTTACACTTGGACAGGACGGAAGTATTACAGTCAAAAGACCTGATGGCACTGAACCTGGGGTTCCTGGACAATATGACAGTTATTTTATTCAGGTGGTTAAAAAATCGGAAGATATGGCAATAGGTTCTACTCCCGCATGGAAGAAAAAACCATCAGATTGCAACTGGATAACGCTTATTAATGATCGTAATACACCGGAAGCAGGTGAGACATATATTGTAAATATACAGCATCATTATAATGATGGAAATGGTACTATTTGGTATACGGGTTCCGGCTCAATTACATACGATCCAAACGCTGCTGAACCGGCACCTGAAGTAAAGAAAGATTACAACATAATCGAAGGCGGAAACCAGATTCTTGTACAGGGTACGGGTAGAGATCTTGTTGTAAAGGCAGACGGTGATAAGGATAAATGCGTAGCTATATGGGTTGACGGAAAAAAGGTTGATGCAACACTTGCAACAGGAAGTACTATAGCAACCATCAAGGCAGCATTGCTTGATACAATGTCAGTAGGAGAACATAAGCTTACATTTGAATATACAGACGGATATGCAAATACTAAATTTACTTTAAAGGAAGCTGAAAAGACAACTGAGGCAACTACGGAAGCAACAACCGCAGCAACAACCGAAGCCTCAACAGCAGCACCTGCAACTGTTACGACTACAGAGGCAGCTAAAACAACAACTAATACAGCAAGTCCAAAGACAGGTGATGAGGGTATTATGATTTATGGCATTCTTATGCTTCTTTCATTTGCGGGTATGGTTGGAATATCTTTAAAGAAAAAAGATAACTAATAAGGATTAGATCGTAATTAATATAATTATCTGATATGGACCGGAAATTTCCGGTCCATATTTTTATATTTGATTGATAAGTTCGGCGCATTGTTGTATAATTTTGCGTATGTATAAATATTTTTTCGGGTGATTCGTTATGAGGGAAAAATGGACGGTTTTTGCCAAGCGGGCAGATTTTAATGAAATAGGAAAAAAATACGGAATCGATCCTGTAGTTGCAAGGGTTATAAGGAACAGAGATATAGTCGGAGATGAGGAGATAGAAAAGTATCTTCATGGTAAGCTTTCCGATGTTCATGAGCCGTCCCTTATGAAGGATATGGACGGTGGCTGCCGGATTATGGCGGAAAAAATCAGAGCCGGAAAAAAAATTAGGATTGTATCGGATTATGATGTGGACGGAATAATGTCCAATTATATATTGTATAAGGGACTTCTTGAGGCAGGGGCCGATGTAAGCTATGAGATACCTGACAGGCTTACGGACGGTTACGGTATAAACAGAAGGATTATCGATGAGGCAAATGCTGACGGAATTGATACGATAATAACCTGTGATAACGGAATAGCTGCGTTTGATGCGATAGAAGCGGCGAAAGCTTACGGGATGACGGTTATTGTGACCGATCATCATGAGGTTCCGTTTGAATTTGATGAAGATGGAAATAAGAAATACAAAATCGTTCCTGCGGATGCGGTCATTGACATTAAACAGGAGGATTGCAACTATCCGTTTAAAGATATTTGCGGAGCCGGAGTGGCATATAAATTTATAAGAAATCTTTATAAACTCATGGAAATAGAATGGGCCGATGAAGATAAGTATATCGAGATGCTAGGGCTTGCAACCGTATGTGATATCATGTCCCTTAAAGACGAAAACAGAATATATGTAAAAAGAGCACTTGAAATCATAAAGGACACAAAAAATATAGGACTTAAGGCACTTATAAAAGTTAACGGTCTTGTCGGAAGAAAGCTTAATGCGTTTGATTTCGGATTTGTTTTGGGCCCGTGCTTCAATGCAACCGGAAGGCTTGAAAGTGCAAAAGTCGGACTTTCGCTTTTACTTTCGGAGGATGAGGAATTTGCTGTAAGCGAAGCCGAAAAAATTAAAGAGATAAATATTGAGCGAAAAAACATGACCGAAGAAGGCACTAAAAAGGCAATCGAGATTGTGGAAGAACAATGTAAAAATGATACAATCCTCGTGGTATATGTACCGAATTTGCATGAGAGTCTTGCCGGAATAGTTGCGGGAAGAATAAAGGAAAAGTATTATAGACCTACGCTTGTTTTTACGGACGGTGAGGGTGGAATACTCAAGGGTTCGGGACGCTCGATAGATGGCTATAATATGTTTGAAGAATTAAATAATGTGAGAGATTTATTTTTGAAGGTGGGCGGTCATGAGATGGCGGCAGGTTTTTCAATAGAAAAAGATAAGCTTGAAGAATTAAGAAAAAAGCTTAACGAAAACCAGAGGCTAACCGAAGATGACCTTACCTATAAGGTTCGTATAGATGTTGCCATGCCGTTTTCGTATATCACGGAAAAGCTTATAAATGAACTTGATTTGCTTGAGCCTTTCGGAAAGGACAACCCGAAAGCATTGTTTGCACAAGGCGGATTAAGCGTTGTAAAACTTAAGTTTATGGGCAAAGATAACCAATTCGGACGCATTACTTTGCAGGATAAGGACGGATTTAGGATTGAAGCGGTGGATTTTCGCATAAATTCTTTCCTGGAAAGCATAAAAATGTGGTTCGGAGAGCAAGAATGTGATAAAATGGTAAAAGGGCAACCCAATAATATCAGGATTAATGTTGCATATCATCCGGAGCTGAATTATTTTAACGGTAAAACCACCATTCAGATAAGACCGGAAAGATATCAAAAAGCGGACTGATTTATTTTTGGTAAGACCGGACAGATATTAAATAGCAGACAGATTTAAGATATCAATCGTACTATATGAATTATAATAAAGAACAGGAGAAAAAATAATGAAAGACATTAAAGATTACATTACCAACATACCTGATTTTCCAAGTAAGGGAATAATATTCAGAGATATAACAAGTGTACTTGAGGATAAGGACGGTTGTTCACTTGCTATCGATGAAATGAACAAATTTCTTGACGGTGTGGATTATGATGTGATTGCAGGTACGGAATCAAGAGGATTTATATTTGGTGCACCGCTTGCTTATATAAATAAAAAGAGTTTTGTTCCGGTTAGAAAGAAAGGTAAGCTTCCGAGAGCTACAATCGAAAGAAGCTATGAGCTTGAATACGGAACCGCAACGATAGAGATTCATAAGGATGCAATCAAGCCGGGAGATAAGGTTGTACTCGTTGACGATCTTATTGCTACCGGAGGAACTATCGAAGCAGCCGCAAAACTTATCGAAGAGCTTGGCGGTGAAGTCGTTAAAATGATTTTCCTTATTGAACTTACAGACCTTAAGGGAAGAGAAAAACTCAAAGATTATGTTATAGATTCCGTTGTTCAGTTTGAAGGAGAATAAGAATTGATTTTTACGGAATAAGTTGTAAGATTAAATGACAGTTGTTAAGTTTGAAGATTAAGACAAGAGTTGGCAGGGAGCGTGGTATTATGGCAGATACAGCTAAATTATCACATAACATTTTAAAAAATGATCTGAGTAAACCGAATGATTTTACTCCGCCGGAGGAGCTTTTCAAGCAGTTAAAGGAAACTGTTCTTAAGTATCATCCTTCCGACGATTTGTCGATTATTGAAAAGGCATATAAGGTGGCGGATGAGGCTCATAAGGATCAGAAGCGTAAGTCGGGTGAACCGTATATTATTCACCCTCTTTGTGTTGCCATAATTCTTGCTGAGCTTGAGCTTGATAAAGAAACCATAGCTGCCGGACTTTTGCATGACGTGGTTGAGGATACCGTCATGACAAGCGAGGAGATTTCAAAAGAATTCTCGCCTGAGATAGCCATTTTGGTTGACGGTGTTACAAAACTTACCAGATTGGACCTGTCACAGGATAAGATAGAGCTTCAGGCAGAAAATTTACGTAAGATGTTTCTTGCCATGGCAAAGGATATAAGAGTTATTCTTATAAAGCTTGCCGACAGACTTCACAATTTAAGAACATTACAATACCAGACTCCGGCCAAGCAGGTTGAAAAGTCGAGAGAGACTATGGATATATATGCACCGCTTGCACACAGGCTCGGTATTTCCAAGATAAAGATTGAGCTTGACGATTTATCCATGCAATATCTGTACCCGGATGTTTATTCAACTCTTAAAGAGGATATAGAAAACTATGTTTCCGCAGGCGAGGAATTCATCAACAATATGGTGAATGAGGTTAGCGGATATATGAAAGAGGCTGGCATTAAAGCAGAGGTTGACGGAAGAGTTAAGCATCTTTTCAGTATATACAAAAAAATGGTGACTCAGAGTAAGACACTCGATCAGATATATGACATACATGCGGTCAGAATTAAAGTGGATACGGTAAGGGACTGCTATGCTGCACTCGGCATAATTCATGAAAAGTATAAACCGATACCGGGACGTTTCAAGGATTATATTGCCATGCCGAAATCCAATATGTATCAGTCACTTCACACCACGCTTATCGGTCCGGAAGGAAAGCCTTTCGAGATACAGATAAGAACTTTTGAAATGCATAAGACTGCCGAATACGGTATCGCCGCACATTGGAAATATAAAGAGGGTGTCGGTGGCAAGAAGTCCGAAGAGGAGAAGCTTACATGGTTAAGACAGATCCTTGAATGGCAGACGGACACAACCGACAATAAAGAATTTGTCAGTGCAATTAAAACCGATTTAAATATTTTCTCGGATCAGGTTTACTGCTTTACTCCTGCGGGAGATGTTAAAAATCTTCCTAAAGGTTCGACACCGATTGACTTTGCGTATATAATTCATACCGCTGTCGGAAACAAGATGGTCGGAGCGAGAGTAAACGGTAAACAGGTACCGATAGAAACAGAACTTCATAACGGCGATCGTGTTGAGATTATAACTTCACAGAACTCAAAAGGACCGAGTCTTGACTGGCTCAATGTCGTCAAGAGCACACAGGCTAAGACCAAGATTAATCAGTGGTTCAGACTTGAAAATAAAGACGATAATATCCAGAAGGGCAGGGATGCCGTATCGGCATATTGCAAAGCAAAGGGTATTGTTGCATCGGATATAATGAAGCCTGAATTTATGGATAAGGTCTTGAAAAAATATAATTTTGCAAATTGGGATGCACTTTTGGCAAGTGTCGGTCATGGCGGAATTAAGGAAGGACAGGTTGTAAACAGACTTCAGGAAGAATATAAAAACGAGCTTGCCCGCAAGGTTACCGAGGACGATATAGTTGAGAAGATAAATACTCCGGGACGTACCGCAAAGAACAGCAAGGAAGGAATTATCGTAAAGGGAATTGATGATGTTGCGGTAAGATTTTCAAAGTGCTGCGCACCGGTTCCGGGTGATGAAATAGTCGGATTTATAACAAGAGGAAGAGGCATATCCATACACCGTACGGATTGTATCAATGTCCTTTCGATGAGCGAACTTGACAGAGACAGACTTATTGAGGCCGAATGGGCTGAAGGACAGGAAGGAAGTTCAAACCTTTATACTGCCGAGATTAATATTTACGCAGTGGAAAAACAGGGACTTATATTTGCACTTACCAAGATATTTAACGAGGAAAATATAAATCTTACAGGCTTGAATGTACGTCTTAACAAACAGGGTAAGGCAACCATTGCCGTTAAGTTTGATATTCATTCCAAAGAACAGTTGATGAAGATAATTGCCAAGATAAGAAACATCGAAGGCGTTATCGATATCGAAAGAACAACAGGTTAATAGATATATTGAAATTAAAATAAGTATATTATATGAGGAATTATTATGGCAAATATTATTACAGTTACAAATGTACTTGGTGCGATGGCGACAAATTGTTATATGGCGGTCAATACCGATACAAGAGAAACCGTTATAATCGATCCGGCGGCAAAAGCGGATTTTATCATAAAAAGATGTAAGGAACAACAATATAAGGTTGTTGGAATATTGCTTACACATGGACATTTCGATCATATAGGAGCGCTTGCGGGATTAAAAGCCGAGTATCCGGTCGCAAAGGTTTACGCGGGAAAAGAAGAAGCGGATGTGCTTCATAATTCCGCCGTAAATATGTCGATAGATTTCCCACCGGAAATATCAACCGATGCGGATATATATGTTGATGACGGAGAGGTACTTAAGCTTTTGGGTACGGATATAAAATGTATTCATGTTCCGGGACATACAAAGGGCGGAATTTGTTTTTATTTCGAAGAAAACAAGATCCTTTTCTCAGGTGATACGTTGTTTGAAATGAGTGTCGGACGTTCGGATTTTCCTACGGGAAGCTGGGAAGATTTGTTGGAAAACATCAACGGTAAACTTTTGACGCTGCCTGAAGATGTAATTGTATATTCGGGACATGGCGGAAAGACAAGCATAGGAAGGGAAAAGATGATGAACCCTTTTTTTGCTGACCTGTAAATCGGAGCAGAAAAAGGAGACAATTTATGATTTTGCTTAAGCAAAATGTGCAGGATTATAATAATGATTTGCGTGCCATGATTATGGCATTTTTTCCGGGAGAAAAGATTGTCTCATATGAGAAAAAGCAGGAAGATAATGAATCGTTTTGTTTTATGATGGAGGCTTTTTTTGATGATAAAAAAACAAG
Organism: Lachnospiraceae bacterium; assembly: GCA_017459135.1. Classification (GTDB taxonomy): domain Bacteria; phylum Bacillota; class Clostridia; order Lachnospirales; family Lachnospiraceae; genus Coprococcus_C. Next base: position 7,518 of record JAFSZR010000025.1, read on the forward strand.
TCTGACATTGATAAAACCGGACGGTTTGAAAGTATGTGATAAAGATATTAACGGAAATTATAGCGACAGAAAAGAATTCAGAAACATTTTTAAACTTGCACTATACAGACTTTTATCGGATTTTACGGGTAAAAGGCTTCCCTGGGGAGACCTTACGGGAGTCAGACCTACCAAGATTGCCATGAAGGCGGTTAAGGAAGAAAAAGAAAAAAACGAGATATTAGATTATTATATAAAAACATACGACACCTCGGAAAGAAAAGCAGCACTTGCTTTTGAGGTTGCAAAAAACGAGCTTGGTCTTATAAATGGAATTGATTTAAAAAATTCCTATTGCTTATATATAGGGATTCCGTTTTGCCCAAGCAGGTGTCTTTATTGTTCATTTGCGGCATATGCGATTGAAAGCAAAAAAGACAAAGTTGACGGTTATCTGGACAGACTTTGTGAGGAGCTGTCGTTTATAGCAAAAAAATATAAAGACAAAAATCTTGTTGCGATTTATATGGGCGGCGGAACACCGACATCTGTAAATTATAAGCAACTGGACAGACTTCTTACACATGTAGACAAAGTATTCGACTTGCATAACAAAGAAAACATAGATGACGATACAGAAAAAGATGCCGGTATGAACAAAAAACTTTTGGAATATACCATAGAAGCAGGCAGACCGGACAGTATAACAAAAGAGAAATTGCTTGTCATGAAAAAACACGGAGTGACAAGAATCAGTATAAATCCGCAGACCATGAATGATGAGACGTTAAAAAGAATCGGTCGCGCACATTCGGTAAAGCAGCTTGAGGATGCTTATGAAATGGCAAGAGAGTGCGGATTTGACAATATCAACATGGACATCATTGCGGGACTTCCGGGTGAAGATAAGGCTATGATGGAGCGTACTCTTACAAAGATTAGGGATATGAAGCCGGAAAGTCTTACGGTGCATTCGCTTGCGATTAAAAGAGCGGCAAAGCTTAACGAGAGTTTGGACGAGTACAAGGCCGATATTAATCATGATGTAGATGAAATGCTCGATATGGTTAACGATACGGCGGAAGATCTTTCCATGAAACCGTATTATTTATATCGTCAGAAAAACATAGGTGGCAATCTTGAAAATGTAGGTTATGCTCTTGCAGGTAAGGAATGCTTATACAATGTGCTTATCATGGAGGAACTGACGGATATAATTGCGGCAGGTGCGGGAGCGTCGTCCAAGTATGTTATAAGAGATGAAAATGATAATGTCATAAGGATTGACAGGTCGGAAAACTGTAAATCGCTTGATGATTATATAGACAGATTTGACGAGATGATAGCGAGAAAATGTTAGTTGTCGGTTTATCATCAACATGAATTTGTCCAAAAAACTTAAATTTGACGGAATTTATTTCAGGAGGAAAAGATAAATGGCTATGAAGAAAAAGCCTGTTACAGGTATGAAGGATATACTTCCGAAGGAGATGGCGATAAGGGATTATTGCATCGGACTTATTAAGGAAACCTATAAGACCTTTGGTTTCACGTCTGTTGAAACCCCTTGCGTAGAGCATATAGAAAATTTGAGCAGCAATCAGGGCGGAGAAAACGAAAAGCTTATTTTTAAGATTTTAAAGAGAGGCGATAAGCTTACTTCTTCCGCAAAAAAACTTGTTGAAACCGGAGCTGATGAAAAGGGGGCAATTGATACCGGCGTTCTTACGGAGGAAGGTCTTCGATATGATTTGACACTTCCTTTATCAAGATACTATTCAAACAATGCAAATGATTTGCCGAGTCCTTTTAAGGCACTTCAGATGGGAAATGTATGGCGTGCGGACAGACCTCAAAGAGGAAGATATCGTCAGTTTATGCAATGTGATATAGATATACTCGGAGAGTCTTCGATTATTGCGGAAATTGAACTTATACTTGCGACAACGACTCTTTTGGGGAAGCTTGATTTTAAGAATTTTACAATTAGAATAAATGACAGAAGAATACTTAAGGCTATGGCTGCTTATTCGGGATTTGAAGAAAAGGATTACGATACCGTATTTATAATACTTGATAAGATGGATAAAATCGGACTCGAGGGAGTAAAGGAAGAACCTGTTTCCTGCGGCTACAGTGAGGCATCTGTTGATAAGTACTTAAATCTTTTTGATAAAGCTTCAGGTGATATCGAAGGAGTAAGATTTATCAAAAACGAGCTTGGCGAATTTCTTGATGCAGAGGTTTCGGAAAATCTTGAAACCATCATAACAAGTGTTGAAAATGCAAAGTCTGCCGAATTTAAAATGCAGTTTGATCCAACTCTGGTTCGCGGTATGTCATATTATACAGGACCTATATTTGAAATATCCATGGACGAATACGGCGGATCTGTCGGAGGAGGCGGGCGTTACGATGAGATGATAGGTAAGTTTATCGGAACACCGACACCTGCCTGCGGATTTTCAATCGGCTTCGAGCGTATAATTATGCTTCTCCTTGAAAATGATTTCAAGATACCGGGAGAAAGCAATAAAAAAGCTTATCTTATAGAAAAAGGCATGCCGGACGACAAGCTTCTTAAGATACTTGATAAGGCGAAGGCAGAGAGAGAAAACGGCACATTTGTAAATGTGGTAATCATGAAGAAAAACAAGAAATTCCAGAAGGATCAGATGGCGCTTGAAGGTTATAACGAATTCGTGGAATTTTTCAAGGACAGAGATATTTAATCAGATTAATTTTATTTAGATTTAAGGAGATAAAAAAATGGCTGAATCAATGAAGGGACTTAAGAGAAGTCACAGATGTACGGAGGTAGGAAGTGAGCTTGTCGGCAGTGAAGTAACTGTCATGGGCTGGGTACAGAAAAGCAGAAACAAGGGCGGTATAATTTTTGTGGATTTACGTGACCGTTCGGGAATACTTCAGATAATATTTGAGGAAGCAAATGTCGGCGCGGAAAAATATGCAAAGGCAGAGAAGTTAAGAAGTGAGTTTGTAATTGCGGTAACGGGTAAGGTTGCAAAAAGAGCCGGTGCCGTAAATGAAAATATTAAAACAGGTGATATAGAAATTATAGCTTCCGATATAAGAATTCTTTCGGAGGCAGAAACTCCTCCTTTCCCTATTGAAGAAAACAGCAAGACGAAGGAAGAGTTAAGATTAAAGTACAGATATCTTGATTTAAGAAGACCTGACCTTCAGAAGAACATAATGTTAAGAAGTAAGGTTGCTACGCTTACCAGAGCATTTCTTGCAGAGGAAGGTTTCATAGAGATTGAAACACCTACACTTTGTAAGTCAACACCTGAGGGAGCAAGAGATTATCTTGTACCGAGCCGTGTGCATCCTGGAAGTTTTTATGCACTTCCTCAGTCACCTCAGATATATAAGCAGCTCCTTATGTGTTCGGGATATGACAGATATTTCCAGATAGCAAGATGTTATCGTGATGAGGACCTTCGTGCCGACAGACAGCCGGAGTTTACCCAGATAGATATGGAGCTTTCTTTCGTTGATGTGGATGATGTTATAGATGTAAACGAAAGACTGCTTGCAAAGCTCTTTAAGGAGACCATAGGAGTTGAGGTTTCACTCCCTATCCAGAGAATGACATATAAAGAGGCTATGGAAAGATTCGGTTCCGATAAACCGGATTTAAGATTCGGTATGGAACTTAAGGATATAACAGATGTTGTTAAGAATTGCGAGTTTGTAGTATTTAAGGGCGCAATCGAAAACGGCGGAAGTGTAAGAGGTATCAATGCCAAGGGACAGGGCGATATGCCTCGTAAAAAGATTGATGCACTTGTTGATTTTGCAAAGGGATATGGTGCAAAGGGTCTTGCATACATAGCAATTCAGGAAGACGGAAGCTATAAGTCATCATTTGCAAAATTTATGACCGAGGAAGAAATGAATAATATCGTTTCCGCCATGGAAGGTGAAAAAGGAGACTTGCTTCTTTTTGCTGCAGACAAGAATAAGCTTGTTTATGACGTGCTTGGTGCACTTAGAGTTGAGCTTGCAGGAAAGCTCGGACTTCTTGATAAGAACGAATACAGATTTGTATGGATAACAGAATTCCCACTTCTTGAGTGGAGCGAGGAGCTCGGAAGATTCCAGGCTATGCACCATCCGTTTACAATGCCTATGGAAGAGGATTTACAGTACATTGACAGTGATCCGGGCAGAGTGCGTGCAAAGGCATATGATATTGTATTAAACGGAAATGAAATAGGTGGAGGTAGTGTGCGTATCCACCAGAATGATATACAGGAAAAGATGTTTGAAGCTCTTGGCTTTACTATGGAAAAGGCATATGAGCAGTTCGGATTCTTATTGAATGCATTTAAGTACGGTGTTCCGCCACATGCGGGACTTGCATACGGACTTGATCGTCTTGCCATGCTTATGGCTAAGGAAGACTCTATACGTGACGTAATTGCATTCCCTAAGATTAAGGACGCTTCATGTCTTATGAGCGAGGCACCAAACATTGTTGATGAAAAACAGCTTGAAGAGCTGGGAATTAAAATAATATCTGATATTAAAGAAGACACGCAATAAGTTTGATTCGGCTAAAGTATACCTAAGTACCGTATTAATCAAGTCTCATAAGCAAACCATATTGAGACGTTGGTACTTAGCGAGGTATTTTCGAACTTAGTACCGCTACGTCGAAATCTGAGCGAAAGCGTGTTTGTGATGAGACTTAATTAATACGGTACGAAATAGGAGATTAAAATGAATAAAAGAAGTATGCGTGTACTTGAATTTAATAAAATACTTGAGATGCTTACAGGGTATGCTGCTTCTGATATGGCAAAAAGACGCTGCGACAGAATCAAGCCGCAGAGGGATATAAATGTAATTAATACTCATCAGGAGGAGACAAGGGATGCACTCCTTCGCCTTAACAGACAGGGAAATGTATCATTTTCCGGATTAAGAGATATACATGCATCCATTAAAAGACTTGAGGTTAAGGGTGCGCTTACCACGTCTGAGCTTCTTGATGTGGCGGCAGTTATAAATACTGCCATGGAAGTTAAGGCTTACGGTGACGGCTCCGATCTTGCGGATACCGTAACCGCAAGAAACTCGGAGACGGAAAGCGGCACGGTATTTGACTCGTATGATTCTCTTACGGAACGTTTTAACCAATTGGTTCCGTTGGAATACATTTCGTCGGAGATTAAAAGGTGTATTATTTCTGTTGATGAAATAGCTGATGATGCGTCTTCAACTTTGAAGTCAATATGTAAAAAAATAAAACTGGCAAATGATAAGTTACACGATCAATTGCTTAAGATAGTTAAAAGTGATATTTCGAAGGACAAACTTCAGGACAGTATAATTACCATGAGAAACGGACGTTACTGTATACCTGTCAAGCAGGAGTATCGTTCGCAGTTTCCGGGTATGATACATGATCGTTCATCATCGGGTTCGACACTTTTCATTGAACCTATGGCGGTTGTAAATTTAAATAATGAAATCAAAGAGCTTGCAAATGAGGAACTTATAGAGATTGAGGAAATTCTTGCTAATTTAAGTAATCTTGCTGCCGATGCGGTAGAAGATATAGCGTTCAATCTTGAACTTTTGGTTGAGCTTGACTTTATATTTGCCAAGGCTAAGTTTGCACGTTCGTACAACGGAAGTCAGCCTATATTTAATACGGACGGAATTATAGATATTAAACAGGGAAGACATCCTTTACTTGAAAAGCACAGTGTTGTTCCGGTAGATATAAGACTTGGTGAAGAGTACAACCTGCTTATCGTGACCGGTCCGAATACAGGTGGAAAGACGGTTTCGCTTAAAACACTCGGGCTTTTTACACTTATGGGTCAGGCCGGTCTTCATATACCTGCTTTGGAGGGTTCAAAGCTTTCGGTTTTTGATGATGTGTTTGCAGATATCGGAGACGAGCAGAGTATAGAGCAAAGCTTGTCTACATTCTCTTCACATATGAGCAATATCGTTTATATAGTTGATCATGCAAGCGAAAATTCGCTGTGCCTTTTCGATGAGCTGGGTGGAGGAACGGATCCCGTAGAGGGTGCGGCTCTTGCTATAGCCATTCTTAATCATTTGAAAAATATGGGTGCAAGATGCATGGCTACCACTCATTACAGTGAACTAAAAACCTATGCACTTTCAACCGAGAACGTTGAAAATGCTTCGTGTGAATTCGACATAAAAACTCTTCAGCCGACATACAAGCTTATGATAGGTATACCGGGAAAGTCAAATGCGTTTGCCATATCAAAAAAGCTCGGGCTTCCGGATTATATAATTGCTTCGGCAAAGGAAAATGTAGACTCGGACAGTGTCGATATGGAGAGTCTTATAGCAGACCTTGAAAGAAGCAAGAAGTCGATAGAGGAAGACGAAAGAGCTATAGAGCAGTACAAAAAAGAAGTAGAAGAATTAAAATCAAGTCTCGAAGAAAAAGAGAAAAATATAAAAGAAAAAAGAGCGGATATTCTTGCCGAAGCAAGACAGGAGGCTTCCGAAATAATTGACGAAGCTAAGGAACTTGCCGATAAGACGATTCGCGATTATAACAAGTGGCGCAATAATCCTGAAAAAGCCGATATGAGGCAGATGGAAGAAAAAAGAGGAAAGCTTCGTGATAAACTAAAGAGCTACGAGCAGGGTGGAAAGAAAGAAACTCCTAAGCGTACTTCACATCACAAAGCGAAGGATTTCCGTATAGGTGATACTGTGGAAGTAATCAGCATGGATGCAAGAGGAACCATAACCGCACTTCCAGATGCTAACGGCATTGCAGGAGTAAAAATGGGAATTCTTAACTCAAGGCTTCCGATAAGCGACCTCATCATAATACCGGATCAGGAACCGAAGCAAAGCTACGGTGCCAAGGCTAAAAATTCAGCCATAAAAGGCAAGGCGATGTTTATTTCACCTGAAATAAATGTTATCGGAAAAACTGTAGACGAGGCGGTTTCACTTATAGACAAATATCTTGATGATGCGGCTTTGTCACATCTTGAGAAAGTGACCATAATCCACGGAAAGGGTACCGGAGCATTAAGGAATGGAATACATCAATTTCTTAAAAAACATCCGCTTGTAAAATCTTTCAGAGCCGGTGAGTATGGCGAGGGAGAGTACGGAGTAACCATAGTAGAACTATAATTAATTTTGTTGAGTGATTTTGACAAAATAAAAAAATCGGGAGGGAGAATATAATGGATAAACAGAAAATATTGATTGTGGATGATGATGAAAATATAGCTGAGCTCATTTCGTTATATCTGACAAAAGAGTTTTTTGATACGGAGATAGCATATAACGGAAAAGATGCACTTGAGCTTGTAAAGAGTTTCAATCCTAATCTTGTATTGTTGGATATAATGCTTCCCGATATAGACGGATATGAAGTTTGTACCGAAATAAGAAAAACTCTTCAGATACCTATAATTATGCTTTCGGCAAAGGGTGAGGTGTTTGACAAGGTGCTCGGCCTTAAGATCGGTGCTGATGATTATATGATTAAGCCTTTTGATTCAAACGAGCTTGTGGCAAGAGTAAAGGCAGTTTTAAGAAGATCAAGCTATGCACCGGAAAGAAATAATATTGCGGTGGATACGGATCATAATGGTGAGTTTGTGGAGTACAACGGTCTGCTTGTAAATATTACGAATTATACCGTTATATTTGAAGGCAGACAGGTTGAAATGCCGCCTAAGGAGCTTGAACTTTTGTATTTTCTTGCGAAACATCCTAATCAGGTTTTCACAAGAGATCAATTGCTTGATAAACTCTGGGGCTATGAATTTGTCGGTGATTCAAGAACTGTTGACGTGCATATAAAGAGACTCAGAGAAAAGATATATGATGGAAGTAATTGGGCGATAACCACTGTCTGGGGCAAGGGTTACAAGTTTGAGGTGAGATAGCATTTGAGACGTTCGTTATTTGATAAAATATTTTTAGGATTCCTTTTTTTGTCGATAGCACTTTTTATATCGGTTGTATTTTATGCGACATTTACGACAAGAAGAATAATGGTTAAGGAAAAATCGGGAGTTCTTACCAACGAGGCTTTGCTTATAGCGGATCAGACAGTTTCCGATTATTTGCAGGGAAACATCACTCACAGACAGCTTACGAAAAACCTTGAATATTACAGTGAGACCCTTGCGGCAAGTATATGGATAACCGATGAAAAGGGAATAGTCGTCGCTTCCTCAAGGGCAGCGTCACATCCGCAGGCACCTAAAAATGTATTGTTTTTAAATCAGGATTTTGATTTGAATACCATGCAGACTTTTTCCGGTGATTTTTTTGGACATTTTGATACGGACGTTGTAACCGTTGCGATTCCGATTAATGTAAATGATGCTTTGGGAGGAATGATTATAATGCATTCCACTGAGGAAGAATTAAAGGATTTGCAGGGAAAGGTAATTCAGGCAATATATATTCCGTTTCTTGTTATGCTTATAATTTCATTTGCATTGCTTGGACTTATATCCGGACGAATCATGCGTCCGATAAAGAAGATTCATGCTGCGGCAGAACAGTATTCAAAAGGAAATTTTGACGTAAAGCTGGATATTAAATCCGATAACGAAATCGGTCAGCTTGCCGCATCTTTGGAATATATGGCGTCGGAGCTTTCAAAACTTGAAGAGTACAGGAAGGATTTCATTTCCAACATCTCTCATGATTTCAGGTCTCCGCTTACATCCATAAAGGGATATGTTCAGGCGATTCAGGACGGAACCATACCTCCGGAAAAACAGGACAGATATCTTAATATTATTGTAAATGAAACAAACAGGCTTTCCAAGCTTACAACGGGATTGCTTGAACTTAATAAATTTGATTCCTATGGCATATGGCTTGTGGCAAAGGACTTTGACGTGCTCGCGCTTGTGCGTATGGTAATGAATTCATACGAGGGTAAGTGTATCGAAAAGGGTGTCAAGATTTGGCTTAACAACCATTGCGAAAAGACCATGGTACATGGTGATAAAACGAAGATACAGCAGGTAATTTACAACCTTGTCGATAATGCGATAAAGTTTACACCGGAAGGAAAGAGCATATATATAACCCTTACGGATAAAAACGATAAATTGTTTGTATCGGTTAAAGATGAGGGTTGCGGAATACCTAAAGAAGATATTCAAAAGATATGGGTTCGTTTTTACAAGGCGGATGCATCAAGAGGTAAAGACAAGCAGGGAACGGGTCTCGGTCTTTCGATTACAAAAGAAATTATCAAGGCTCATAATGAAAATATAAATGTTGTAAGTACGGAAGGTGTGGGTACCGAATTTACATTTTCACTTGCCAAGTCTTCGGTTGACAAGGAAATCAATACGGAAATTTTAATAGGCAAATAAAAAAAACCGGAAAGGAAAAGACATGAATTTTATCAGTGAATTAAGAGAAGGCGAAAATGTTTCGGAGGTTTATCTGTGTAAGACAAAAACACAGGCTACAACCAAAGCGGGAAAAAATTATTACAGTGTAATTCTTCAGGACAAAACGGGAGTTATCGATGGTAAGGTCTGGGAGCTTAATAACGGTATAGAACATTTTGAAACAATGGATTTTATTCGCATTGAAGCACAGGTTACGTCTTTTAACAATGCGTTGCAGCTTAATATAAAAAGAATAAGACGTGCCGATGAGGGTGAATACAATCAGGAAGATTATTTCCCGGCTTCCAAAAAAGATGTTAAGTCGATGTATGATGAATTGCTTGCTGTAGTAGACACCGTTAAGGAAGAACATTTAAATAAAATCCTTAAGATGTTTTTTGTTGAGGATGAGAAATTCATAAAAGAGTTTAAAAATCGTTCGGCAGCAAAGTCCATTCACCACGGGTTTATAGGCGGACTTTTGGAGCATTCCCTGTCTGTTGCAAAACTTTGTACATATATTGCCGACAATTATCCGATTATAAAGAAGGATTTGCTTGTGACTGCAGCCTTGCTTCATGACATAGGAAAGGTAAATGAGCTTTCGTCATTCCCTGAAAATGATTATACCGATGAGGGACAATTTATCGGACATATCGTTATGGGAACGATGATGGTTGATGAAAAAATAAAGTCAATAGAAGGCTTCCCTGTTGTACTCGGAAATGAGCTTAAGCATTGCATTTTGGCACATCACGGAGAACTCGAATTCGGATCACCGAAAAAACCGGCTTTGATTGAGGCACTCGCACTTGCACACGCCGATAATCTGGATGCAAAGCTTGAAACATTTAAGGAACTTATAGATTCAAACAACGGGAAAAAAGATTGGCTCGGGTACAGCAAAATGTTTGATGCAAATGTAAGATTGACTGAGGATATGTAATAATACTCAAGGGTTGATTTAGTTGACTAAAAGAAAGAGGAGGAGAATAATATGACAATTTTGGTTACGGGAGGAGCAGGTTATATAGGAAGTCATACCTGCGTTGAGCTCTTAAATGAGGGCTACGATGTTGTTGTGGTTGATAACCTGTACAATTCAAGTAAAAAAGCACTCGACAGAGTTGAGCAGATTACAGGAAAAAAAGTTAAGTTTTATGAAGCCGATATATGTGACTTTGATGCGATGAATAAGGTGCTCGATGAAAATAAGATTGATTGTGTTATTCATTTCGCAGGTCTTAAGGCTGTTGGAGAGTCGGTTGAAAAACCACTTGAGTATTATCAAAATAATATAGGCGGAACACTTACTCTTTGTGATGCGTTAAGAAAGCATAATGTTAAAAATATAATCTTTTCTTCTTCTGCAACGGTTTACGGTGACCCTGCATTTATTCCGATTACGGAGGAATGTCCGAAGGGAATATGTACAAATCCTTACGGATGGACCAAGCATATGATAGAGCAGATTCTTACGGATTTCCATACCGCAGACAAGGATTGGAATGTAATCCTGCTTCGTTACTTTAATCCTATCGGTGCGCACGAAAGCGGTCTTATAGGTGAAGACCCTAAGGGAATTCCGAATAACCTTGTACCTTATGTGGCACAGGTTGCTATAGGAAAAAGAGAGGTGCTCGGCGTATTCGGTGATGACTACGATACGCCTGACGGAACCTGTATAAGAGATTATATACATGTAGTTGACCTTGCAAGGGGACATGTTGCGGCAATAAATAAAATTAAGGAAAATCCGGGAGTTAAGGTTTATAATCTCGGAACAGGAAACGGACAAAGCGTACTTGATGTGGTTAAAGCATTCGGTAAGGCATGCGGACATGATGTGCCTTATGTTATAAAGCCAAGACGTGCAGGAGATGTTCCTGTATGCTATTCGGATGCAAGTCTTGCATTAAAGGAACTCGGATGGAAGGCAGAGTACGGTATTGATGAAATGTGTGCTTCTTCCTGGAAGTGGCAGAGTATGAATCCGGACGGATATAATACTGCCGAGTAGAAAAGATATAAAGGGGAATCGGATGAAAAAAATAGTTGAGCTTTCAAATTTTATAAAAGAGGGTAAGCTTGATGATAAGCTTAAGGACATTTATGTTGATGAGAAAAAGCTTGCTTATCAAAGAGAAAGATACACAGAAGCTCTTTCTGAGTTTGCACGTATATTTGCGGACGGAAATACCGATGCGGAGGTTTCCGTATACAGTGCTCCGGGAAGAAGTGAGATAGGCGGCAACCATACAGACCATCAGCATGGTAATGTGCTTGCGGCATCCATAAATGATGACGCACTTGCGATAGTAGGAAACAAGGGCAGCGATAAGGTAAGGGTTTTGTCCAAGGGATATGATATGATTACCATTGATATGGACAAACTTGAAAAGGATGACAGCGAAGAGGGTACAACAGTAGCAATCATAAAAGGCGTTATATATGGTGTCAAAAAAGCCGGATATGAAATAGGCGGCTTTGATGCTTATATCACAAGTGATGTATTAAGCGGTTCGGGTCTTTCCTCTTCGGCTGCGTTCGAAACCATTATCGGAACCATTCTTTCCGGTATGTACAATGACATGAAGATAGATGCGGTAGAGATAGCAAAGCTCGGTCAGTACGCCGAAAATGTTTATTTCGGTAAGCCTTGCGGTCTTATGGACCAGATGGCATGTTCTGTGGGAAGTCTTTGTCAGATAGACTTTAAGGATCCTGAGAATCCTGTTATTGACAGGGTTGAGTTTGATTTGGCTGCGCAGGGATACAGCCTTTGCATAACGGATACAAAGGGTTCGCATGCGGACCTTACGCCTGATTATGCGGCGGTTCCTTCCGAGATGAAGCAGGCAGCGGCATGCTTCGGTAAGGAAGTTTTAAGAGATGTAAGCAAAGATGAGCTTATGTCGGGAATAAATAAAATCAGAAAAGAATGTGGTGACAGAGCTGCACTTCGTGCGCTTCATTTTGTAACCGAAGACGAGCGTGCGGTGCTTGAAGCCAAAGCATTGAAGGAAGGTAATTTTGAGGAGTTTTTAAAGTTATTTAAAGCTTCGGGAGACTCGTCGTTTAAATATCTTCAAAATGTATATACCAACCATGATATTATGCATCAAAATGTTTCCGTAGGACTTTGTGTCAGTGAGATGGTTCTCGGAAATATGGGTGTTGCAAGAGTGCATGGCGGAGGCTTTGCGGGAACTATGCAGGCTTTTGTAAAGAATGAAAAGGTAGAAGAATATAAAAAAGCAATGGATGAGCTTTACGGAGAGGGCTCATGCAATGTCCTTATGATAAGGAAGTATGGAGGAATCAAGGTTGCTTAGGCAACTTTGGTTCCTGTTTGCAAATAAAGGCTTTTAATATATGAAAAATTCGGAAAGGTTGATGTCTATGACTGAAAAAATAAGCAGACTCATTGATGAACTTATAAATTACGGAGTAAAAACAGGACTTACAGATAAAGAGGATATAATTTATACAAGAAACAGGTTACTTGAGTTTTTTGACGAGCAGGAATATATCGAAGCCTCTGATAATGTAAAAGAGGAAAGACAGCTTTCGGATATCCTTGAGGATATGCTTTCTTTGTTGTACGAAAAAAAGATTATGCCGGAGGACACCATAACATATAAGGATTTATATGATACAAAACTTATGGGTATTCTTACTCCCGCACCGTCTGTTGTAAGAAGAAAGTTTGCCGATGAACTTGCCAAGTCGCCTAAAGAAGCAACGGATTTTTATTATGATTTTTCGAAGGCGACTAATTATATAAGAGTTGACCGTATAAAAAAAGATGAAAAATGGAAGTCGGAAACGGAATTCGGAGAGTTGGATATAACCATTAATCTTTCAAAACCGGAGAAGGATCCGAGAGATATAGCAAAAGCAGGCCAGGCTAAAAAGTCCGGATATCCGAGCTGCCTTTTGTGTACCGAAAATGAGGGCTATGCCGGACATTTTTCCCATCCTGCAAGACAAAATCATCGTATAATACCGATTACTCTCGGCGGTGAAAAGTATAATCTTCAATACTCACCGTATGTTTACTATAACGAGCATTGCATAATTTTTAACGATAAGCATATACCTATGAAGATTGACAGAGATACTTTTGCAAAGCTTCTTGATTTTGTAAATCAATTTCCGCACTATACCGCAGGTTCAAATGCTGATTTACCGATAGTCGGAGGCTCCATACTGAGCCATGATCATTTCCAGGGCGGTTGCTATGAATTCCCTATGGTAAGGGCTGAGTATGAGAAAGAATTCGCGGTATCGGGATTTGAAGATGTACATGCCGGAATCATAAATTGGCCGTTATCGACTATAAGAATTCAGTCAAAGGAAAAAGAAAGACTGGTTGAACTTGCGGATCATATTCTTGGAAAGTGGCGTGGTTATACGGATGAGGAAGCATTTATATTTGCTAAAACGGATGACGTTCCTCATAATACCATTACGCCTATAGCAAGAATGAGAGGGGAGCTTTTTGAACTCGATCTTGTACTGCGTAATAATATAACCACCGAGGAGCATCCTATGGGAGAATATCATCCTCATCCGCAGTACCATCATATAAAGAAAGAAAACATCGGACTCATCGAAGTTATGGGACTTGCGGTGCTTCCGGCAAGACTTAAAGGTGAGATGGCTCAGCTTGAGAAGCTTATGCTTGAGGGGGCAGACTTAATGTCTGAAGAAAACGTGGCAGCTCATGCAAAATGGGCTGTGAATTTGATGGAAAAATATGATATAATAGATGCATCGAATATTCATCAGATAATTCAGGATGAAATAGGAAAGGTGTTCGCCAAGGTGCTTGAGTGCGCCGGCGTATTTAAATGCACCGAAGAAGGAAGAAGGTATTTTGATAGATTTATAGATTGTTTATAAATTGGATTCTTAGGGGGTGTTAGCATGTGGGGCAATTTACCGGAGATTTTAGACGGAGCCGGCTTTCAAATTGGTACAATAGTTGTTTGCTTATCTGCAATTCTTTATACTATGATTCATTCGAAGCCGGAAAAATTACAAAATAAGCTTTTCCTATTTACGGTAATAAATATACTTATTACCGCTATTTGTAATTTCTTGAGTGCGCTTGCCAAACCGTATATGGATACGTCTGAGTTTATGCTCAATTTGCGTAAGGGTTCTCAATATGTCTATTTTTTGTTTCACTCATTTCTTGCACCGTTATTCTGTTTCTATATAGCGTTAATTACGGGAGCCAATTATGTTCTCGGAAAGAAAAAACGTCATTTTATTTATGAATTCCCTATGATTATAAGCTTTTTGCTTGTGCTTATTAATCCTGCAACCCATTGGGTATATTATTTTTCCGAAGACGGAGAATTCCATAGAAATTGGGGAGAGAACATAATTTACGGCGTAGGTATAATGTATTTCCTTTTGGCTATAATTATGCTTTTCTTCTACTGGAAAGTTATAGACAGAAAGACAAAGAGAATAATGATTTATTTCTTTACGCTGGTAGGCCTGGGAACTCTTGCGCAATTTCTTTTGATGCCTCTTCATACGGAACTTTTTTCCGAAGCGATAGCCATGACTGCAATCATGATAACTATTGAAGATGAAGAGGGAAGAAAAGATTCAAGAACCAGGATATATAATTATGCGGCACTTTCTTACGATGTTCAAAAACTGCTTTCTGTAAAACGGTCGTTTCATCTCATATGTATTAAGATGCAAAATCCTATGAGTCTTATGAGACTTGTCGGACCTGCGAATATTGAAATGCTTACGGAACAGACGGTTAACTATTTTGCGACCATTGTCCCGAGATATACTATTTATTACATAGGTACGGGAACTTTTGTAATATTAAATCAGGATGCCGATTACGATAAGAATCTTGAGATAGCAAAGACCATAAAGAAAAGATTTAATCAAAGTTGGAGATTTCAGGACAGAGATACGACCTTTAATGCAACCGTATTCTGCGCGGAGATACCTAAGGATTTAAAAAATGTTAAAGATATAATGATGCTTATTAACGGTCCGGCACCTATGGAGCATGCACAGATGAATGATGTCTTCTTCGGAAGCGGACTTAACTACGTAATCAGAAGAAGCCAGGTAGAAGGTGCAATTATAAACGGTTTGAGGAAAAAAAGCTTCGAGGTTTATTTCCAGCCGATTTACAATGTATCGGATTTGTCGATTTGCGCGGGTGAAGCTCTCTTAAGACTTCATGACAGTGAAATCGGAGATATTTATCCCGACGAATTTTTGCCTATCGCCGAAAGAAGCGGTATGATATTTGAATTGGGAGATTTCGTTCTTGATGAAGTATGTAAATTCCTTAACAGCGGAATTCCTACAGAGATGGGCGTTGAAACATTAAATGTCAATCTTTCGGTTGTTCAGTGTATTCAGTCCAATTATGCCGAAAGAATAATTGAACTTGTATCAAAATATGACATATCACCGGCTAAGATAGCTTTTGAGATTACCGAATCTGCGGCTACTACAGATTTCAATGCATTAAGAGAATTCGTTACAAAGTTAAGAGCAAGAGGCTTCAGATTTACGGTTGATGATTATGGTGTAGGTTATTCCAATGTCCATTCTATTTTGTCACTGGATGTTGACATTATAAAGATTGACAGAACCATTCTTTGGGAGGCTGAGCAGTCTGAGACAGGTAGAATAATTATGGACAGCTCTGTTGCCATGATTAAACGTATGGGCAAGCAGATACTCATAACGGGTGTTGAGACCAAGTCGCAGATAACTCTTGCAAGTGAGTTCGGAGTTGATTATCTTCAGGGCTATTACTTCTCAAATCCTATATCGCAAAACGAGTTTATAGGAATACTTAAAGCTACTCAGATAGCAAAGTTTGAGGAGCAGAAGGCTCTTGCGGCAAGTGAGGCTATGAGTGATTTCATTGCAAACATGAGCCACGAGATAAGAACACCTATCAATGCCGTACTCGGCATGGATGAAATGATATTAAGAGAAAGCAAGGATGAAAAAATCATTGAATACGCAAAGACCATTGAGGGTGCCGGAAAGACTTTGCTTTCACTTATAAATGACATATTGGATTTCTCCAAAATTGAAAAAGGAAATGTAGAGATTACCGAAAGCAATTATGAGTTATCATCGCTTCTTACCGATGTGGTAAATATGGTTTTGCTTAAAGCGGAAACCAAGGGGCTTGTGCTTATTACGGATGTTGAATCTTCAACACCTGAAAAGCTTTACGGCGATGAGATGAGAATAAGACAGATAATTATCAATCTTCTTAATAATGCGGTTAAGTACACTGAGGCAGGAAGAGTAACATTGACCGCCGGTTATGAATGGATTGATAAACATAATATCAAACTTATTATCAGCATCAAAGATACGGGTATCGGTATTCATGAGCAGGATATGGATAAGCTCTTTGATAAATTCAAGAGACTTGATATCAATAAAAATAAAACCGTCGAGGGAAGCGGACTCGGTCTTGCCATAACCAGCCAGCTTCTGAAACTTATGGGCGGTCATATAAGCGTGGAGAGTAAGTACGGAGAGGGAAGTACATTTACGGTAGAAATACCTCAAAAGGTATTGACCGAAGAAACCATAGGAAGTTTCAGCCGAAGACACAATACCGCGGATAATGACAAGGCTGAAAGAGAATGGAACTTTACAGCTCCGGAAGCAAAGGTTCTTATAGTAGACGATACGGCTGTAAACAGAATGGTTGTAAAGGAGCTTCTTAAGAGGACAGAGGTAATTGTCGATGAGGCACCGGGAGGAAAAGAATGTATTGAAATGGCATCCAAGACTCCGTACGATTTGATACTTCTTGATTATCGAATGCCGGAAATGGACGGTATAGAAGTTCTTCAAAAACTGAAAAAACTTGATGATAACGCAAGTAAGGATGCACCTATAGTAGCACTTACCGCAAATGCGATGACCGGATCAAGGGAAAGATTCTTAAATGAGGGCTTTGATGATTATGTTTCAAAGCCGGTTGTCGGAGAGCGACTTGAAAAATTACTTTTGACATCTTTGCCAAAAAATAAGATAATATATGCTAAAGAAACCTATAGTGGTGAAAAGGGAAAGCTGAATGAAGAATCAGGAATAGAAAAGTGTGGTTCTAAAGAAGCTTATGAAAAGGTTTTAAGAGTTTTCAAGGACGAGATTGAAGAAAGAGCAAACACCATAAGAACAGCTTTTGAAACCATGGATATAAAGAGATATACTATAGAAGTTCATGCGATTAAGAGTTCTGCCAGAATTATTGGTGCGGATTCGCTCTCAAAACTTGCCGAGAAGCTTGAGGAGGCAGGTAACAACGATGATATTAAATATATCAGAGAAAAGAACGATGAACTCCTTGAACTTTATGAAAGCTATAAGGATATAAAGGAAGAAGTTGTTGTTCCGGAAAATACGGTTGAGGAAAGCGAAAAAGAAGAACTGTCCGATGAGGAATGGATAGATGCCTTAAAGACTTTAAAGGAATTAGCATATTCAATGGACTTTAACAACGCAAGTCAGTTGGTTATGACAATTAAGAATTACAAGCTGTTAAGAGAAAAGAAAGATACGATTAATAAGCTTGATACATATATAAATAAACTTGATTGGGATGAACTTGTGGGTGACATTGATAAGATTATAAAATAAAACCGATGAAGAGAGGGAAAAGCCATGTCAAAATATACTGTATTGTTGATTAGAAATAACACAACATTTATGATTAACGCTCTTATTAACAACCTTAAGAGTAATTCGTATACGGTTATCGAATCCGATTATGAAATGAAAAGCGTAATTCCGCATGAGGATGATGTTGATGTTATGGTTCTTTTTGCGGATGACGAAATAACAGAAAAACAGAATCTTCTGGTTTATTTGAAAGACTTAATTGTTGAGAAAGGAAAGCTTTTGTTCCTTATCGGAAGCAAGGAAGAGATAGAAGGAATATCAGAATATATACCTCCGCATCTTTTCTGTGAAGTTGTCGAGCGTCCGCTGGATATGAATTTGTTTGTTGAGAAAATCGACAACGTTATGAATGAAGAACAGATGGAGAAAAGAAAGAAAAGCATACTCATCGTTGATGATGATGCAAGCTTTCTTCAGCTTCTGTATGAATGGCTTAAGGACGATTACAGAGTCGGTATGGCAAAATCCGGTATGCAGGCAATAACCTGGCTTGCAAGAAATAAGGTTGACCTTATATTGCTCGATTATGAGATGCCGGTAACCAACGGACTGCAGGTATTCAGGATGTTAAAGAGTGAGCAGTTCTCAAAGGACATTCCTATTATGTTTTTAACAAGCAAGAGTGATAAAAGTATCATTTTGAAGGTTATGGCACACAAGCCTGCCGGATATATGCTTAAACATATAACAAAGCAGCAGCTTCTTACCAACCTTGCAAAATTCTTTGTAAAACAGGAATACAACAGGCTTCATGGCGAGCCTACGGATGACGTAAGTATATAAGGACAGTTATTATGAACAAGAATGAGGAATATGTGGTTACAATTGAGGATATGGGCTCGGACGGTGAAGGCATAGGACATATATCCGTAAACGAAGAGACGGAGCCTGACAGGAAAGTAACGGTATTTGTAAAGGATACCGTTGTCGGCGATGAAGCAAAGGTTAAAATAATAAAGGTTAAGAAATCTTTCGTTTACGGGCGGCTTATGGAAATCATAAAACCGTCCCCATACAGAGTCCGCACAGCTTGCGAGTACGCAAAAAGCTGTGGGGGCTGTTTTCTTATGCACATGTCATATGAAAAACAGCTCGAATATAAATTTAACAAGGTCAAAAACTGCCTTGAACGTATAGGCGGTGTAAAAGATGCCGAATCCCTTATGGAACAGGTTTGCGGAATGGAAACACCGTATAATTTCCGAAATAAAATGCAGTTTCCTGTCGGCCTCGGAAAAGACGGAAAGGTGAAAATAGGTTTCTATGCAGGAAGAACACATTCGATAATCGATATCGATGAATGTGTAATCGGCCATGAGGTAAATACATTTATTATTAAGAATATCAGAAAATGGATAGATGCAAAGCTTGAGACTGACAAAAACCTTGTATATAATGAGGATCTTCATAAAGGACTTATAAGGCATATAGTAACAAGAATAGGATTTATCACAGGTGAGCTTAGTATATGTGTTGTTATTAATGGCGACGGATTAAAGAAAAAGCTTTGCGATGAGATGGTCGGCTGCTTTATAAATGCGGTTGAAGAGTATAACAGCAGTTTAAAAAAAGATAAAGCTACTCCAAACAAAGTCAGTCTTGCGAGTGTCAGCCTGAATATAAACAAAGAGAAAACCAATAAAATACTTGGCAATAAATCCATAACGGTTTATGGACGTGATTATATAAAGGACTACATCGGAGATATAGCATTCAATATATCACCGCAATCTTTCTACCAGGTAAATCCTGTTCAGACCAAGGTATTATACGATAAAGCACTTTCGTATGCAGGTCTTTCCGGAAATGAAACCGTATGGGATATGTATTGCGGTATCGGAACCATTTCGCTTTTTTTGGCTAAGAAGGCAAAGAGGGTTTACGGAGTCGAGATAATACCAAGCGCCATAGAGGATGCAAAGAAAAATGCAATTATGAACGGCCTTGATAATACCGAATTTTATTGTGGTAAAGCAGAAGAAGTCGTACCGGAATTATATAAAGAAAATGGCATTAAGCCGGATGTGATAGTTGTCGATCCGCCAAGAAAAGGCTGCGATGCCACATTGCTCGATACTATTTCGGACATGTCACCGGAAAGACTTGTATACGTAAGCTGCGATCCTGCCACATTGGCCAGAGATATAAAGTATCTTGGGGAAAAGGGATTTAAGGTCAAGAAGGTGGCTGTTGTGGATCAGTTTTGTCATAGCGTGCATGTGGAGACGGTTGCTCTTTTGAAAAGTGAAAGTGAGAATATATGGAATTTAGAAAAGCCGAAATAGAAGATGCCGAATTGCTGATAGATATTTATAATGCTTCGTTTTATAGTGATTATATAAGATATGGCGAATGCCCGGCTTATGGAAAAACAAAGGAAAATATGGAACAGTCGATTCGGGATTATTTGAAATTTTTAATCATATATAATGGTAACGCGGTCGGCTGTATATCATGCAAAGAGATAGAAAAAGGAACATATGAAGTCGGATGCTTATGTGTTATTCCGGAGTATCAGGGCAAAGGAATCGGAACGGCAGCAATGAGTTTTGCAAAATCATATTATTCTGATTGGAAGAAGTTCACTTTGATAACGCCCATAGATAAAACAGAAAATGTGAGATTTTACACAGAAAAATGCGGCTTTGCGATACATTCTGAAGAAATGGACGGGAATGTCAGAGTTGTAAGGTTTGTATTGGAAAGATAATTACATTATTTTCGGAGAAAAATATGGATTCAATAAAGGGAAAATTAACAAGTGAGTCGGTTGACCTTTTCAGTAGCGGAAATACGATGCAGATTGCGGAAGGTAAAAAGCGATAGAAAAACAAAAGCTTTTAAGGTATAATAGAGGAAACAGTTTTGGAACTATGGGGAGAGTTGGAAAGGTAAAGCAACATTTTTTTAATAATTGTTGTTTGTTACGGAGGTTTAGATGGAAAGCGAAAGAAAAGGGTTATCCGTTAAAACAAAAATGTACATATTTGTTGTGGTAATGGTTCTTGCCGTAGCATTTGGTACGGCTGCTATTGCCTTCAAAACAAGCGTGAATCAGATAGACAGATATTATAAGCAGGGCGCTGCCGATAATGCCCGTAATTTTGCGTCGATGGTTGACGGTGACTATGTGGTTGAGCTTCGCGAAGTGGTTGAGTCGGAGGAGTATCAGCAGCTTCGTGACAGAGCCGAAGCAGAGGATGATGAGTCGCTTATTGAAGATTATCTTAAAGAAAAGGGACTTTGGGACAAATATGATGAGATTAGAAAAATGATAACCGCTTATCTTTCTAATATGCAGGGCGTTAAGTATATTTATATTGTTGCTCACGGTGATAAAGATGCAGATTATGACATGTATCTTATTGACGAAGAAGATATAGAATTATACGAGACAGGATATTATGAAGAAAGAGAAAAGGAACTTCGCGGAATTGATTTAGAAAATCTTCCGGAACCGACTATTTCGAATGGTGACTGGGGCTGGCTTTGCTCGGATTTTAAGCCGGTATATGATTCAAACGGAAATTGCGTATGTTTGGTGGGCTGCGATTTCGATATGAATGACGTAATGAGAGAAAGAGGAAAGCTTCTGATTCTGCTTCTTTTGGGTGCGGCAATATTTACAATTATTGTACTTAGCGGAGCGGTTCTGTTTATAAATAAGCTGGTTGTAAAGCCGCTTGACTCAATGACAAAAGAGATGAAGAAATTCAATCCTTCGGAACATGCAAGTTATGAAGATGCCGGTGTAATTGACTTGAATATAAACAGTAATGACGAAATAGGAGAGATATATTCCGGAATTCAAAGTATGCAACGCAATATTATTGATTATCTTAAGGATTTATCCGCGCTTCAGGAAGATAAAATCAAAGCAAGCAAAGATATAAAGAATAAAGATAAAAAGATAGGACAGCTTAGCATAGAAGTTAATAAAGATGCGTTAACGGGTGTCGGAAGCAAGACTGCATATACAAAGAAAATTGATAAATTAAATAAAATGATTAAAGAAGAAGATGCAGAATTCGCCTTTGTAATGGTTGACATTAACAATCTTAAAAATATTAATGATGACCATGGACATAAATCGGGAGATTTATATATTAAAGGATGCTGTCACATGATTTGTGAGGCATTTAAGCGTTCGCCTGTTTACAGGATAGGCGGAGATGAGTTTGTTGTTATTCTCATAGGCTCCGATTATGAAAACAGAAAAGAATTATGTGATAATCTTATGACTGCTTATGAAGCAAGTTATAATCAGAAAAAAACAGAGCCTTGGCTCAGATATTCGGCAGCAGTCGGCATGGCCGAAAGGATAGCCGAGGATATGACTGCCGAGCCGGTATTCAGACGTGCCGATAAAGCCATGTATGAAAATAAGGCAAAGATTAAAAAAGATCATGGTAAGACAGAATAAATATTTATAGCATTTGGGAGAGATATAAAATGAAAAAGAAATTAACGCTTTCCGGATTTTTCGGATTGTTATTCGTATTATGGATTGTACTTGTTAAGACGGTTGATGTTGATGAAATAGGACCTGATGGGACATCTGTCGGCTTATCTTCGATAAATGAATCAATACATGATTTGTTCGGAGTGAATATGCTTTGGTATAAACTTACGGTTGGGCTTGGGATATTCGCTTTCGTTTGCGTAGGGCTTGTTGCATTGTTTGGTTTATTACAATTGATAAAAAGAAAGAGCCTTGCTAAGGTTGATAAAAGCATAATTGCAGCAGGCGTTTTATATGCGATAACAGCATGCATATATGTAGTGTTTGAAAAAATAATCATTAATTACCGTCCGATTATTATGCCTGACGCAGACGAGCCGGAAGCATCTTTTCCGTCGACGCATACTATGATTATATGTGTTGTTATGGGAAGTCTTGTGGTACTTGCTAATCAGTATATAAAGGACAAGGGTACTAAGCGTTTGATAGTTATAATAAGTATCGCAATCGCTATTGTAACCGTTGTCGGAAGACTTATTTGCGGAGTGCACTGGTTTAGCGATATTATAGGAGGAATCCTTGTGAGCCTTTGTCTTGTATTTTTGTTTGCTGGAGCAGTTGAAAAAGTAAAAGAATAGTTTTGAAGTTGAATAATTGATTAGATAAAAAATGGGTAGAAGATATGAATAATAAAGATGATGAAAATTTGATTTGGGAAGAAACAAAAGTTGAACATATAGTTCAGGATGAATGGATTGATTTTAGGAGGTCGGCATTTAAGCTGCCTGACGGAACGGAGTTTGAGCCGTATTATACCTACAGCAGAAGGAATTATGTAGTTATAGTTGCTTCCGATGAGGAAGGAAAATATATATGTGTCAGACAGTTCAGATACGGTATAAAAAAGGTAACGACCGAGTTTTCGGCGGGTGGTATAGAACGCACCGATGGTAAGGAGTACGGCACGGATGATAAGGCGGTCAAAGAGGATGCTCTTGATGCGGCAAAAAGAGAACTTCAGGAGGAAACGGGATATGTTTCGGACGAATGGAGACATCTTATAACTGTTCCGTCAAATGCAACAATTGCCGATAATTATGCGTATATATTTGAAGCAAAGAACTGTCGAAAGGTTTCGGGACAAAATCTTGATGATACGGAATTTTTAAATGTTAAAAAATATACGGCCGATGAAATTGAGGCTATGATTAAGGACGGAAGCTTTCCACAGGCAATACATATAATGGCATGGCTTTTGGCAAAAGAAAAATAACCGGAAGGGAATACTATGGGACAGCAATTATATTTTGACAATTATACACCGGTAGGAGATATTTTGGTTATGACGATTTGTATCGTCATGCTTATTTTGGTGTCGGTTTCTTATGTTACCAAAACCAAGAATTACAGTATTTTTCTTACGATGATATCGTATCTTATTTTCGCTGCAATTGCCGATCTGGCTCATCATGAGTGGTATACATATATTAAAGACGGTAATTATACACCGGTTTATGCGTTGCGAATAGTATATCATGCGTTGCTTTTCTCTCTGCTTCTTCTTTATGTGGTTTATATAGTTGAAATGCAGCATCTCGAGATAAGCAAAAGAATTCCTATTATGGTTACGGCTACGCTTGTTTATACGTCTGTTGTAATTACGGATATCGTATCGACTTTGAACGGTACAAGTTTTAAGCTTAATAAAGATGGAACGGCCGTATCAAGTTTTAATATATTTCTTGTGGGATATATATTATTCCTTGTGATCATAGTTTTTCTTATGGTCGCTTTCAGAGACAGAATATATAAAAAAGCAATGTTTGGGTTTTACGGAACTATGGCTATGTCTTTCGTTATTTTATTTAACCAGGGCAGGCATGGACAGTCTTCTTATACGGTAGCATCGTTTTTGCTTCCGATTATAGCGATGATGTATCTTGTACATTCGACTCCTTATGATGTTGAACTCGGAGCCATAAATGTTATGGCCATGAAAGATATGGTAAGATACAATTATGAGAAAAAAAGAGAATTACTTTTTATGAGTCTTTATATGCCGGAGTTTGATTCCGAGGGAGAGGCAATACCGGAAGAGCTTCAAAGTACAATAAGAAAATTTGCGGCGGAATTTTTTAAAAAATCGGTGCTTTTTCAGATAAATAACGGACATATGATTTTATTTGCTCCAAAGAAGAAAAACCCGGATCATGAGAACAGACTTAACAAAATATTAAATTCTTTTCATGACGAATATGAAAGATTTAAGTTTGATTACAAAGTTATCATCGGAGAATCAATTGACGAGATAAGCAGAAAAAACGAGTATTTAAGCTTTATTGAAAATATGCACAGGCATATGGAAATAAATGAAGTACGTATAGTGGACATCGATGATGTGACGGCATTTAAAAAGTATGAATATATCCTTGATCAGCTTGAAGAGATATATAAGAAACATGATTTAAGAGACGAAAGAGTACTTGCGTACTGTCAGCCGGTTTATAATATTAAAACACAGAAGTATGATACGGCTGAGGCTCTTATGAGACTAAAGCTTCCCGAAATCGGGATGGTTTTTCCGGATCAGTTTATTCCTATAGCTGAAGAAAACGGATACATACATGTACTTACCGAAATAATTTTACAAAAGACCTGTGACGAGATTAAACGTTTGATAGAAGAAGGATATGCAGTAAAACGTATTTCCGTAAATGTTTCGGTACTTGAGCTTCATGATGAAGAGTTTACAAATGATATAGACAGAATTATTGACAGCAGCGGAATACCAAATGAAAAGGTTGCTATTGAAATTACCGAGTCAAGAAGCGACAGCGATTTCATGGCTTTGAAATCCATGATAGAAGAGCTTAAGGTTAAAGGTATCAAATTCTATCTGGACGATTTCGGAACAGGCTACTCCAATATGGAGCGTATAATGGAGCTTCCGTTTGATATAATTAAGTTTGACCGTTCTCTCGTAATCGCAAGTGATTCCGATGAAAAGGCTGAGAAGATGGTCGGCAGTCTTGCAAGCATGTTCGCAGAATTAAACTACCGAATTCTTTATGAAGGCGTGGAAAATGATGTAGACGAAAAACGATGCATCAATATGTCCGCATCCTACCTGCAAGGATACAAATATTCAAAACCTATACCAATCATGGATTTAAGAAAATTCTTTTCTAAAGCATAGTTATAATTATTAAAATTTGAAAGAGCATAAAAATAAGGCTGATGTATCAGCCTTATTTTTATGCTCTTTTCTGCAAAGAATTAGGTTATAGCTTTTTCCTATAAGCGAAGATAAGTTTTAAGAATTATACAAATTATCGTATCCATGTTAGATTAATCACAGGTCAGGAAAATGAGGACATATGAGATGACATAACAGATGGGAGATGAGGCTTATGAGTAAGACAGGATGGATAGCAAGGTTTGATAAATTAAACAGTGAAAGGGTGTTTGCGACAGCAAAGGAATCGCTTGACTGGATTGAGCAATACGGACATAAAGACGGTGACAAGGAGTTCTGGGATGTGCTTCCGGGAAAGAATCTCGGACCGAATGAACTTTTGTTATCGGATACGGGAATATATGCCGGAGCCGCAGGTGTGGCACTTTTATATTTAAGAGCATATGCGGCAACAGAAAATAATGAATATCTTGAAAGAGCAAAAGCGGGAATAAATTACGTTATAAGTAAATATAACGGAGTAGATGATTATAAGACCGATTCGGAATATCTTGAAGGAGCTTTTATAGGATTCTTAAACGGACCTGCAGGCGGAGCTTATGTGGCAAAAGAAATATATAAGCTGACCGGCGAAGAGGTTTATAAAGAATATGCCATAAGAGTTGCTGAGGATGCAATTAAATCGGCTAAGGAAGAAGACGGTACACTGACTTGGTACGGATGCTACGGAATTATCGGTGAAGGAAGTTTGATACTTTTCCTTCTTGATATATATGAAAGTTTGGGCGGTGAACATTTCCTTGAGGCGGCAAAAAAAGCGGCAAGATATATAGTTAATAAAAAAGAAGATGCACCGCAGGGCGGATACAGATGGTATGTCAT
The DNA here is from genome assembly GCA_017459135.1 of Lachnospiraceae bacterium. GTDB lineage: Bacteria > Bacillota > Clostridia > Lachnospirales > Lachnospiraceae > Coprococcus_C. Next base: position 34,165 of record JAFSZR010000025.1, read on the forward strand.
GCCGACGGATACATTTCCAACGATAGGAAAGGCGGGAGGTTATTTCCCGGGCTTTGAATACGGAGCGGCAGGCTGCGGTTACATCCTGGCAAGTGTTTACGAGTATACAAAAGACGAGGAGTTCCTTGATGCGGCGGTAAAGGCTTCGGAATATATTTTAAACGTAGCCGATTATTCGCAGGATAAAAAGGCCGCACTGGTAAGATATAACGACACATATCTGACAGACCTTTATTATCTCGGAGTTTGTCAGGGACCGGTAGGAACCTCAAGACTTTTTTATAAGCTTTATGAGTTAACAAAAGAAGAAAAATATAAAGAATTTATCGTACAACTTACCGAAGGACTTCTTGCAACGGGTGCACCGGCTAAGCATTCGGAAGGATATTGGAGAACGAATTGCTACTGTTGCGGAGCAGCGGGAATGCTTGAACATTTTATAAACATTCATAAGCTTACGGCAAATGAAAAATATTTGGATGCGGCTTATGAGGCGGCCGAAACAATCATCGGCGAGTCGACCTATAAGGGAAATAAGTTAAGAAACTGGTATACGGCATGGAACAGGCATGAGCCTGATAAATCCGAAGCTTACACAGGACTCTATCATGGAAGCGGAGGTTGTGCGGCAGCACTTTTAAGCTTTGCACACTATATAGGAAAAGGTAAAATTCTTCCGGCATATCTGGAAGATCCATATAAAAAACTATTTTAAATGATAATTAAATAATTAAAGAGAGAAATGAAAGAGAGGAAAATATTATGGGAAACATTATTACAAACATTGAACAATTGGTAGGACGTACACCTTTATTTGAATTTGAAAATTATGAGAAGAAGCATGATGTAAAGGCTAAACTTCTCGGAAAACTTGAATATTTTAATCCTTCGGGTTCCGTAAAGGACAGAGCAGCGCTTAATATGATTAAGGCTGCGGAAAGAGACGGGATTCTTCATCCGGGAGATACAATTGTAGAAAATACATCGGGTAATACAGGTATAGGTCTTGCGGCATTTTCGGCAAGCCGCGGATATAAGCTTACCGTATTTCTTGAGCCCGGCCAGTCAGAAGAAAGACAGAAGATATTAAGAGCATACGGGGCAGAGCTTAAGAGTATGCTTGATGTTCCCGGTGTACCTGAAGCGCTTGCAAACGGAACATTTACAACACAGTTTTATCAGGATGCGATTCAGGCATATTGCGATGCACAGCCTACACATCATTTCTTCATCAATCAGTTGATAAATGAGGCTAATCCTCGTGCTCATTACGAGACTACAGGTCCTGAAATCTGGGAGGATACCGACGGTAAGGTGGATATACTTGTTGCTACGAGCGGAACTGCAGGAACAATTACGGGACTTGCAAAATTTTTCAGAGAAAGGAATAAAGATATAAAGATTGTTGCTGTTCAGGCTGATGTTACATCAAGACCGGGCGGTTCGGAAAATCCTCAGACCATAGACGGAACTGCACCTTTCGGAGATCCGGGATTCCCTGACGGATTAAAGGCACCGTTTATCGTAGGCTTTGACTATGATGAGTGCATCGATGTAAAGGGTGAGGATGCTTATGCTCTCGGTAGAGAAATAACAAAGACAGACGGAGTGTTCCTCGGACAGTCTGCTGCTGCGGCATTATATGCGGCAACACTTGTTGCAGCAAGACCTGAAAATGAAGGAAAGAATATCGTGGCAATTCTTGCCGATAACGGAATGAAATATCTCAGTACAAACATGTATCCGCTTGATAAAAAGGTTCAATAATTTTCATCAACGTAAAGCGGAAAGAAGGGTTATTCATGGATTTAGCTATTGATACTAAGTGTATATACGGAAATAAAAAGGATTGGAAAAATGATCCGACGGGTGCGATAAGTTTTCCGATTTATCAGACGGCTACATATGCTCATCCTGAAGTTGGAAAGAGTACGGGCTTTGATTATTCAAGGTTGCAAAATCCGACCAGAGAGCAGCTTGAAAAGGTTGTGGCGGCTTTGGAATACGGAACGGATGCGCTTGCTTTTTCAAGCGGAATGGCTGCTATAACGGCGCTTATGGAAATATTTAAGCCGGGAGACCACCTTATTACGGAAGCCGATCTTTACGGTGGAAGCATAAGACTTTTTGAAAATATCAGCAAGAAGAACGGTATAGAGTTTTCGCATATCAACTGTAGCACGGAAGATGTGGAAAGCTATATAAAGGAAAATACAAAAGCGATTTATATCGAAACACCTACCAATCCTATGATGA
>JAFSZR010000026.1 GCA_017459135.1 Lachnospiraceae bacterium
CCGACAGCAACTCCGGAAACTCCGTATACAGTAAGGGGATTAGAGGGTAAGAACGGATATTATACAAGTGATGTTACACTTATTCCTGCGGAGGGTTATACCATTTCCGCGGATGTAAACGGAACATTTACAGATACAATAATTTATAAGCCTGAAATAGAGAACGTTTATCTTATGGACAGTGCAGGTTTGTTTACGGAACCTATAGCGGTAGGCAGTTATCTTATTGATAAGTCAAAGCCGCAGTTTACGGTCGGTAGTGATGAGAGCGGAAATACTTATGATATTGCTGACGGTTTGGAGGTTCATGCAAAATCTCTCAGTTTTTCGATATCGGACGAGAACCTTGCGACAGTAACCGTAAACGGTGAGGCTGTTGATATAGCTGCCGGCACAGCGGCTGTTGAGCTTGTTCCGGAAGCGGGAAAGACCGGAAACTATGAGATTTACGCAGAAGATATAGCAGGTAACAATATTCAGGCAACATTATCGGTGGAATATCTTAAGGAAGTCGCCACAGCAAGCGTAAGTGTGGATGCAGAATATGTCGGCCAGAAAATTTCACCTGTACTTTCAACAAATTCCGATGGAGAAGCAAAATTCTTTTATAAGAGAGTAGGTGCATCGGATGATACATATGTTTCCGAGGAGCCGGCTGCCGAAGGTGAATATGTAGTTCAGGTAAGAATCCCTGCTACGGAAAAATTTACGGCAGCAACAAAAGAAGGCAAATTTAATTTAAAATATCTTACCGCACCGGAAACAGCTTTTTCGATAAAAGCTGTAGAAGGAAATAACGGTTTTTATAAAAGTGATGTAGAGCTTGTTGCGCCTAATGGATTTAAGATAGCCGGTGCGGCAGACGAAAAGTATAAGGATTCGATAACCTATACAGAGGGTATGGATAAGATTTATCTTATGAGAGATGATGGAGCACTTACCGGTGCGATTGCGTTTAATGAAAAGTATAAGATAGATAAGCTGACTCCTGAAGCAAGTAAAACAGGAACGATTACAAATAACAAAACTCTTAAGACTAAGTTAATTGAAATAAAGAACGGTTTGAGCGTCTATGCGGATACGCTTGATTTCTCAATCTTTGATGAGAATCTTATGACTATTACCATAAACGGTGAGACAGTTGACTTTAATGAGAAGACAGCAAAGATATCGCTTGATGCCAATAATACAACATCAAAGTTTAATATAGTTGCTGAAGATAAGGCAGGAAATACAGCAAGCTTAAGCATAGTATTAAAGGCTGCATGGCTTGAGAATAATATAATTCCCGCAGGCGCAAAAATTACACTTGAGGCAGGTCAGGTATATAACCTTGAAGGCGGAAAGTGGACAGTCAGCGGTGATTCAACCGTATATTACGGAGGTAATAAATTCTGCGTAGACGGTTCGATGGACTGCGTATTTACAGAAACGAAATAATTTATCATTAATGAACTTTTAGATTAATGAGATGCTTTAGCTGATTGGTTTTATTATAAGTATAAGAGGATATATGATGGATGCACAGGTATTAAGAAAACTTTCGACAATAAGAGATTTCTTTGGAATAAGTGAGGAAGGGGAGATTCCCGAGGGAGTACGACTTTTCCTTGAAGCAATGCAGGAAATAACCATAACCGCAGGCGATGATATCGTTGTCTGCGGTGCGGATTGTGAAGACGGTATGTATATTATTCTTAATGGAACCTGTGATGTATTTAATGCAAACGGCGACCGTATCAATGCTTCGCTCGGAGAGGGCGATTTTATCGGAGAACTCGGCCTTATGAATGATGCACAAAGAGGCGCTACCGTAAGGGCGGTAACTGATGTCAGATGTGCAAATATTTCCAAGAAGTTATTTGATGAAATCGGTCAGTCAAACCGAAAGATATACGGCTCATTTATGACGATGCTTTATAATAAGACCACAAATCTTGTCAGAAAGCAGCAGCGTATCGAGTCTGAGCTTGAGATTGCAACAAGGATTCAGGACGGAATACTTGAGCATGACTTTACCGAATTTAATAAACTTGATCATATAAAGATTAAAGCGTGTGCCCGTCCTGCCAAGGAAATGGGCGGAGATTTTTATGATGTATTTATGGTCGATGACACGCACCTTTGCTTCCTTATTGCCGATGTATCCGGTAAAGGTGTTCCGGCTGCGATGTTTATGAGTATGGCAAAGGTTCATATAAAGAATTATACGACACTTGGTCTTCCTCTTGCCGAGGTTGCTTCAAGAACAAATGACCAGCTTTGTTATAAGAATAAGGAAGGTATGTTTGTTACGGTATTTTTATGTGTTCTTGATCTTGAAACCAACGAAATGAAATTTATTAATGCAGGTCATGATCTTCCGTTTATCTGCAAAAAGGACGGAGAATGGGAGATGATTACGGCAAAGAGAAATCTTGTTTTCGGTCTAATGGGTGGTGTTCCGTACAGGGAACAGAGTATGGAGCTTGCTCCGGGTGACAGCTTCTATCTTTATACTGATGGGGTAAATGAAGCAATAAACGAAGCAGAAGAATTGTATGGTGTAGAGCGTCTTAGGGATGCACTTAATAAATTTAATGCAGATGCAGAAGATGTAGATAAGTTTGTTGACGATATGTACAACGAGCTTGATACTTATGCAGGCAAGGCAGAACAGGCAGATGATATAACTATGGTTTATGTTACGAGAGCATAAGATTGGCAATGGGGGATTTTAGGTATGAAAAAGTGGTTACAGATAATATTGGAGGCATTGGTTGCGGTATTTCTTGTATTCATTCTTACAAAAACCAATCGGTTTGCATCCTTTGACTATATGGTAAGAGATGGTCTGTATCAGATTCCGAGAGGTATCGACAGTCGAATTAAAATAATCGGTATTGATGAGAGAACCCTCGAAGAGCTTGGACCGATTCAGACCTGGTCAAGACAGCAATATGCTGATTTAATTGAAGTTCTTAATTCCAATGAAGATTCAAAACCTGCTATTATAGCATTCGATATTGTTTTTTCCGGACATGTTGACGAGGGAGATATAGCATTTGCCGATGCAGCTCTTGAGAGCAAAAATGTAGTTGTTGTAAGCAATCTTGTTTACGAAGAAAGAAAAGTAAAAAATGAACAGGGACTTATGGTCGCTCCCGTTGAATCGGTAGTTTATCCTTATGAGGAGCTTGGTGAAGCTGCCGCTGTCGGTTACAGTAATGTAGCACAGGATTCGGACGGAATCGTAAGACGTATTCTTCCGTCTGAGGTTGTGGACGGAGAAGAGCAATATATGTTTTCGCATCTGATTTATAAGAAGTATTGTGAGATAAATAATATTGCCGAAAAAGATATTCCTACCGATAAATACGGACGTTCTTTGATAAACTATTCCGGTAAACCCGGTGATTATGAATATATTTCTTTTGTAGATGTATTAAACGGCAGGGTTGATTCTCGTGCATTTAAGGGCAGCATAATTCTTGTAGGTGCTTATGCGCCGGGAATGCAGGATAGCTTTGCGGTTCCTAATAATAAAAGCAGACAGATGTATGGTGTGGAGGTTCATGCCAACATACTTCAGTCATATATTCAAGGAAGATTTTCCGTAAACGGTAATCCTTTATTGTTCGGCCTTGTACTTGGACTTATTGCCGGACTTATGCATATTCTTTTTAGAAAATGTAAGGTATGGCAGTCATTTATAATTCTTGTTCTCGGAATCGGAGCAGAGGTATTTTTCTGTGTATGGCTTAATAATCACGGAACTGCGATAAATCTTGTATATATGCCGCTTGTTTGTGTGGTTTCTTATGTTTATGCACTTGCTTACAATTATCTTTTTGAAAAGAGAAAACGTAAGAAGGTTATTAAGGCATTCAAAAAATATGTTGCCCCGCAGGTTGTTGACGAGATTGCAAAGAAGGGCGATTTTACAATTAAGCTTGGTGGAGAGAACAGAGATATAGCGGTTTTATTTGTAGATATAAGAGGATTTACGACCATGTCTGAGGCGCTTGAGCCTGAACAGGTTGTGGCAATCTTAAATGAATATCTTAATCTTACGACTCAGGCAATATTTAAGAACAGCGGAACGCTTGATAAATTTGTCGGTGATGCGACAATGGCGGTATTTAATTCACCTTTTGATCTGGATGATTATGAATTCAAGGCCGTTTGTGCAGCCAAGGATATAGTTGATGGCGGAAATGCTCTTGAAAAAGAGCTTTTGGAGAAATATGGAAGAAGCGTAGGCTTTGGTGTGGGTGTTCACTGCGGACCTGCGGTTGTCGGAAATGTCGGCTGTGAATTCAGAATGGACTTTACAGCTATCGGTGATACGGTCAATACCTCCGCAAGACTTGAAGCTAATGCCAAGAAGGGTCAGGTACTTATAAGCGATACTCTTTATGAGAGACTTAAGGGCAGAATAGAAGTAAATGAAATCGGAGTTATTCCTCTTAAGGGTAAATCGAACGGAGTATTTGTTTATGAGGTAACGGATATTATAAGAGACAGCAAGCCGGTTGAAAGAAAAGAAGATGGCAAAAAGTGAATTGGTTGATGAAAGGAAATAATATGGCAGATACGCTGGAGAAACAACTTGATATAGAAGCTGATCTGGACAATCTTGATCTGGTGCTTGATACCATTGAAGAGATCTTATCCGGGGCAGGAGCCGGAATGAAGATTATAAAAGCATGTCAGCTTTCCGTAGAAGAGCTTTTTGTAAATATCGCGAATTACGGATATGCCGATGCGAAGGAAAAGCCGTGCAGTATAAATATTCAGGCAAAATGCGATGATACAAAAGGAAATGCAAGGATTGAGCTTAGAGACAAGGGACTTAAGTTTGATCCGTTTGCGAAGGAGGATCCGGATATTACGCTTAAGATTAAGGATAGGGGCGTCGGCGGAATGGGTATATATATGACCAAAAATCTTATGGACTCCTGGGAATATAAATATGATAATGAAAATATAGTTATACTTGAAAAAAGTTGGAATTTATAGGATAATTAGAAGGTAAGTGAAAAATCTATTTGTGACACTTAATTTGACTTGTTTACATAAGACAAGGGAAAAGGGGTTTGCTATGAAAATTGAAAAAATTGTAGAAGGCAATAAGACCGAGGTTTTACTTGACGGAAGACTTGATACCAATGCGGCTGCCGAGTTTGCCAAAGAGATGGAGACAATTCTTACTCCTGACTTAAAGGAGCTTGTTATAGATATGCAAAATTGCGGCTATATGGCAAGTTCGGGATTAAGAATTGTTGTCAATGCACAAAAGACTATGGATGCCAATCAGGGTACTCTTGTTTTGAGAAATGTGCCGGGCGATGTCATGGAAGTCTTTGATATGACAGGACTCGCTGATTTACTTACATTTGAGTAAAAGGAAGGGGTATTTTACTTATGGATTTTTCAAATGAGATTATAGGACTTGCTGATAAAAGGTATGGCGGATGTGTAATCATGGAAGCCGAGTCAAGCAGGATTGCTTATGTTGACGGTTTGGTAAAGGAAAGATACGGTTCGGATTTGGTCGGATCATTTGGTGAAGATATATTTGGCTGGTATGAAGAACGTCCCAAGCTTACTTTGGAGAGCGGAATCGTAGCATGGGAAAGCATCGATTCGGCACTTAAAAAGTATTACAGGATAGAATCAAGCCTTTTTGTTAAAGAGGAAAAAACCTATCAAATACATAAGCTCAATGATATAACGGAATATATGGAACTTAACCGTGACATAACAAAGTATATAAGCTTCTTTAAAAAGCTTTCCAAGTTTCAGGCAGCAGTTTTGGAAAAGCTTTCAAATTCATATTATGAGCTTCTTCCTATGCTTGCGGATTATTATGTAACAAACAAGGTTTTGTTTATGATCCAGCATGAAGGAAATATAGATATTACAACTTATTCGAAGATAGGCAAACAGTTTTCAAATGACCGTATTGATCTTAATCCCGGAACCGGTAAGGTATTCACTAATCCACAGCAGCAGGATCTTTCAATGTCGGAATTTGATGAGGGCATAAGTAACATTTTCCGTATGACCGGAAGTAATGATAATTCGGTTTTTAGATGCTTATGTCAGGGTGATGTATCGGGACAAAAATATGCTTTGTATCTTGGCATTTGGCCTAATACAGATCTTAAGTCAATGCAGGAATCGGTCGTTACAAACGTTATAAAGCTTTATCTTGAAAACGGTATAATGCGTGAGAATCTTATATATGAGAGTGAGCATGACGGTATGACGGGCCTCTATAATAAAGGCAAGTATCTCTCAATGGTATCCGAGGTTTATCCTAACCTTGACTCCATAGCATATTTTAACTTTGATGTTAATAACCTTAAAAAGCTTAATGATACAATGGGTCATGAAGCCGGAGATAAGCTTCTTATCAAGGCTGCCGACAGTATGCGTAAGGTAACAAATAATCAGGTGCATGCTTATCGTATGGGTGGAGATGAATATCTTATGGTTGCCTGCAATGTTACCGAGGCTGAGGCAAATAAGCTTATGGAAAGATGGGAAGCCGAGCTTGCCAGACTCAACACTATTGATGACGGAATTAATTGTGTGGTAGCAGTCGGTATGGTTTACGAACAAAAGCCTTATGATCTTTCTGCAATAAGCAAGAAGTCGGATGAGCTTATGTATGAAGACAAGAAGAGAAAGAAAAAACCGGGCGAAGAGATAAGATAATTGATTGTATAAACGAAGTTAATAATATATAATGTTTTTAGTGCGCAGAAAAGCACAGAAAGGGGTTAAAAAATGACATTTGTAGAATTAGTTGATTATGCAAAAAGAGAAGGAGCGTCTGATATCCACGTTACCGTCGGAACAAATCATGCCATAAGAAAGTATGGTGAACTTATCATACTTGAGCCGGCTCCGCCACAGGGTGAGGCAATTGATATGATTTTCTCATGTCTTAATGATGAGCAGCGTTCAAAGATTACTGACGGTAAGGATCTTGACTTTGCGCTTATTATGCCTGATGGAACAAGACTTCGTACAAATATCTATCATCAGAGAAATAATATTGCTGCATCTTTCAGAATTCTTCAGAATACGATACCGGGCTTTGATGAGCTTGGAATTCCTAAGTCGGTTCAGAAGCTTATTGAGGAACCAAGAGGACTTATCCTTTTCACCGGTCCTACAGGTTCAGGTAAGACAACTTCACTTGCATCAATGATTGATTATGTAAATAAGAATAAATCAAAGCACGTTATAACAATTGAGGATCCTATCGAGTATGTATATTATCATGAGAAGTCAATGATACATCAGCGTGAGCTTGGAAGAGATGTTGAGTCATTTGCAACAGCACTTCATTCGGCACTTCGTGAAGACCCTGATATAATCCTTGTTGGTGAGATGAGAGACTTCGAGACAATCAATGCAGCAATGACCGCAGCAGAGACAGGTCACCTCGTGCTTTCAACTCTTCATACATCAAGTGCAGCTCAGACAATTGAGCGTATTATAGATGCATATCCATCACATGGACAGTCACAGGCAAGAACTCAGCTTGCTACCAACCTTAAGGGTGTAATTACTCAGGTACTTGTTCCTTCTTATGAGGGCGATGGTATGGTAATGGCATCAGAGGTTTTGATTAATAACGAAGCAATTTCAAACCAGATTCGTGAGAATAAGACACATCAGATTGCATCGACTATTGTAAGTAGTGTTTCTCAGGGAATGCATACTCTTAATATGGATTTAAGACGTCTTGTTAGAGAGCAGAGAATTACTGATGCGGATGCAAGAAGATTTGCAACAAATATTAAGGAGTACGAATCAGCTAAGTTTTAATTAAGGTTGAGGATAAATATAAAAAATATATCCTAAGAGGTTTCTTAGGATATATTTTTTTGCACTGAAATCTGACTTTAAAATTGATATTATATATGTTTATTAATTAAGGATTCCGATTGATGCAAGATATTCTATGGATTTTTTTTGCTTTTCCTTGCCGTTAACCTCTATAAGAATTGAGCAGTCCGTAAAATATTTTTCATAATAGGTTTTAAACTCCTGCCAGTTTATTTGTCCGTCACCTACGGCAAGGTGAAGATCATCCTTTAAATCATTGTCATTAATATGAAGATGTTTAATATACGGAGAAAGAAGCTCTATCCAATTTGAAATGGCGTCGGTTCCAAATGCGGTTGCGTGAGCATAATCAAGGCATATACCGAAGTTTTTAACGGATTTCATGGATTTAGCCAGTCTTGCCAGAAGTGACGGATTTGTATCAAACATGTTTTCAATATAAACATTAGTATCCGGATATTCCGAGCATACCTTTGTCCAAAAATCGCAATTTCGATTTATAAAATTATCACAATATATTTTTGTTGTTATAAAGGATGTATGGTTGGTATGGAAGACAACTCCTTTAACATTTAATTTCTTTGCAACATCCATACTTTGATATACACGTTTCTTGGATATTTCCCGGATCAATGGATCGTCGCTGAAAACAAGAACATCAAAAAAATCACCGTGAGATGTGCAATAGTCGGGAACTTTGGCTGTATTATATGTATTTATTCTTTTATTAAGCTCAAGCTCATTATCCAGCATTGCCGGTGTAAAAAAATCATTATATTCAAAGCCTAAATTGAATTTATTTGCAAGAGCCAGACTTTCGTTTAAATTATTGTAATCGGGTATGATTAAAAACTTGGCCATAAGTCATTTTCCTTTGCTTTATATTTGGTATAAAGGATTATTACCGATATTTAATATTTATAATGTAAGTATATAAATTTAATATTTTTATGTCAAGCAGAGAAGGAAAATATAAAAATGTTCTTTAATTTCTTGACATATATATATGTGTGATGTATATTGACAATATAATCTAAACGGATGGGCATATCTTGGGTTTGTAAGATGAGCGTTTATCCGAATATTTACTAAAAATTATGAGGGAGATTTAAACTATGTTAGAGAAAATGAAAGAAATCATTTCAGCTCAGTTAAATGTTGATGAGTCTGATATCGAGCTTACTACATCTTTTAAGGATGATCTTGGTGCTGATTCACTTGATTTATTTGAACTTGTTATGGCACTTGAGGAAGAGTATAACTGCGAGATACCTCAGGATGACCTTGGTCAGATTGAGACAGTTGAGGATGTTATAAAGTACCTTAAGGATATGGGTATCGAGGAATAGTTTAAATAATTTGATTTAATATAAAAAAAGAGGCTTTTGCCTCTTTTTTTATTATTTATAACTCATCTTCTGAAAGTTCAACTTTTTTCTTAAGATTGGACCACATGTAGATTATTACCTGTCCGGGTATACCGAGAACAAAAATAAGGAGCATTTTATTTCCGAAAGGAAGCAGGCTCAATACAATTGATGCAAGTGATGACCACATAAGAAGCGATATAATAAAATAATTACGTCGCTTATTAAACCAAAGACTGTTAAATACAAGCCAGATTATGCAGGATACCGGAATGGCATATATAAAGAAAAGCCAGTGATAATAATTATCATTTGTAAAGATATCCATGAGTACAAAAGCAAGTGTTGCCAAAAGCCATGCGAGGATGATACATATTCCGGTTATAAAACCATGCTTTCGTAACGGACTGCTCATATATATAAATTTGAGTTTTTTGATGCTGTTGGATTTTTCTTTATCCGGACTTATATTGTCGGCAATTGTTTTATTCATATTTGCTTCGTCTGATTTTTCCGAGTCGGAGACTTCTTCCTGCTCATATTTGTAATCCGGTGAAGCATTTTTTGTTTCGGCATTAATTGAGGTGTCTGTTTCGGAAGCTATTTTTTCGTTATTCTCCGAAACAAGATAATCAAGAGTTACCTCAAATAAATCCGCAATTTTTTTCAAAACGGCAACATCGGGAATAGACTCTGCACGTTCCCATTTTGAAATGGCTTTATCCGAATAGTTAAGCTTGTCTGCCAAATCACCCTGAGTCATATTATTTTGTTGTCTTAAATTTGATATATTTTTAGCAATAATAGGTTTTAAATTTTGCATAGCTGCCTCTTATCGTTAACAATTAATATTTCCTAAACAATATATCACAATTTTTTATGTAAATCAATGATAACCGTTAAAAAAGCCTTATTTTATGCGGATGTTTGAAACCGGCTCTACTGTCGGTAGAGTCGAAAAAAGGCAAATTATACTATCGGTTTAGCTTAAAAATGATTTGTAGATTGATTATTTTTGTGCCTTATATCTATAATATTGATATAAAATTACGCATAAGGAGATTTGTTATGAGTAACTACGTAATATTTACCGATTCGGGTTGTGACACATCTGCAGAGCTTCTTAACGAATGGGGAATTAAAAAAGAGGATTTAACTTTCAGATTTGACGGAAATGATAAAGAATATCGTGACAGTGAAATGCCTGTTAAGGAATTCTATCAGAAGATGAGAGACGGAGAGGTAGCAAGAACTTCAGCTATCAATTCGGAAACATTCAAGGAGGCATTCAGACCGGAGCTTGAAAAAGGAAATGATGTTTTGTTTATTGCTTTTTCATCCGGAATAAGTACGACTTATAATTCAGGCCGTTTGGCTGTTGAAGAATTAAAGGAAGAGTTCCCTGACAGAAAGCTTTATGCTATAGACAGTTTATGTGCATCGGTCGGTTCCGGACTTTTGCTTTATATCATGTCTCAGAAGAAAAAAGAAGGCATGAGCATTGATGATTTATATAAGTTTACAGAGGAAAACAAGCTTAGGGTTGCTCATTGGTTTACGGTTGAGGATCTTAAATATTTAAAGAGAGGCGGACGTATCAGTGCGGCATCTGCCTTTGTAGGAACTGTTCTTAACATTAAGCCTGTTCTTCATGTGGACGATGAAGGGAAGCTTATTAATATGATGAAATGCCGCGGAAGAAAGGCTGCCATTAAAGCTATGGCAGATAAATATACCAATACAGCCGAGGATCCTGAAAACGGACTTGTATTTATCGGTCATACAGACAGTATGGATGATGCAAAAGCGTTGGCTGCCATACTTAAGGAACGCCATGGTGTGGAAGTTCACCATTATTCGGACGTAGGACCTGTCATCGGTGCCCATACCGGACCGGGTCTTGTAGTAATGTGCTTCCTTGCCAAGGAGCGCTAAGCTTCTGTTTATCGCAGGGTGACCGATATAAAGACTTCTGCTGACAGATTTATATTTTAATCTTATGACGCAAAGTAAAACACAGTGGGTAGTTATAACTTATCATCAATTTGCTAAATCAGTACACTTAATTCTTGCTATTTGCATGAAATTGATAAACTTGCTTTCGCTCAAACATATCAATTTCAAAGCAAATACCTGCGAATTCTCGTTGCTGATTTAACGCAAATCGGACAAATGTTATAACTACCCACTGTGTTTTATTTACGTCATATCTAATTTATTGATTCTGTCAGCAGAATTCTTCATATCACCATACTGCGATAAACAGAAGTTTGGCTTGGAAGTAGGGTATAAAAATCGGGAGCTCGATTGAGCTCCCGATTGCGTTTTGTAGGTTTTATTGATTATCCGAGAACAACCTCTACTGTATGAGTTGCTCCGTCGCCGATTACAGGGATTACATTTCCGTCAACAGCCTTGCCGTCGATAGTCATGCTCTTAACACCCTTGCATACATGATCCGGATTTGAAACCTTAATTTCGTAAGTATCGCCTCTGAACTGACGAGTAGCCTTGAAGCCGTCCCAAGCACTTGGAATAGATGGGTCAACCTTAAGTCCGCCAAAGTCAGGAATGATACCTAAGATGTACTGTGATACTGCAACAAAGTTCCATGCTGCGGTACCTGTAAGCCATGAGTTCTTAGCCTCACCGGAACGTCCTGCGTCCTTACCTGCTATCATCTGAGCGTATACATATGGCTCGGTTCTGTGTAAGTCTGAGATGTCCTCAAGGTAAGCAGGTGCAATACGTGAATACCAATCAAATGCCTTGTCACCCTGTCCTGCGTAAGCAGCTGCAGCGATCATCCAAGCATTGTTGTGGCAGAATACACCGGCATTTTCCTTATATCCGCCCGGATATGTAGAAATCTCACCGTACTCGATATAGTACTTGGTAAATGCAGGATTGTTAAGTACAAGACCATACTTGCAACCAAGCTTGTCCTCTACAGCATCGATAATCTTCTCTGCGTAACCCTGATCTTTACCTATATCTGACATAATACCGAAGCCCTGTGGCTCGATAAATAATTTACCTTCTTCGCACTCGTTAGAACCAACCTTCTTACCGAAGTCATCATATGCTCTGATAAACCAGTTGCCATCCCAACCGCTTGCAAGAATATTTTCTTTCATCTTATCAATTTCAGCCTGAGCTGCCTTAGCACCCTCAGTGTCGCCCTTATACTCGCAAAGCTCTACGTAAAGAGGAGCTGTATATGTAAAGAGTGTAGCAACAAACATTGACTCAGCAACCTTTGAGTACTTATCATCACCGTACTTAGGTGAAGTATAAGTCTGGAAGCTTTCGCCAGGTACTGATGAGAAGCAGGAAAGATTGAGACAATCGTTCCAGTCAGCTCTCATGCTGAGAGGAAGTCCGTGAGGACCTACATTATTAACTACTCTGTAGAATGACTGCTTTAAGTGATGCATCATTGGCTGTGCAAGCTTTTCGTCATTTCTGTAAGGAACCATCTCATCAAGGATTGAGTAATCGCCTGTTTCCTTGATGTATGCTGCTGTTGAAAGAATCATCCATAATGGATCATCTGAGAAGTCTCCGCCGACAGCGTCATTACCCTTCTTGGTAAGTGGCTGGTACTGGTGGAAGCATCCGCCGTCCTCAAACTGAGTAGCGGCAAGATCTAAGATTCTTTCTCTTGCTCTGTCAGGAATCTGGTGTACGAAACCAAGTAAATCCTGGTTTGAATCTCTGAATCCCATACCACGTCCGATACCGCTCTCAAAATATGAAGCAGAACGTGACATATTAAATGTTACCATACACTGATACTGATTCCAGATGTTAACCATACGGTTCATCTTGTCATCAGGTGTCTCAACCGAATACTTGGAAAGAAGGTCATTCCACATAGTCTTATTTGCTTCAAATGCTGCGTCAACCTTTTCTGTAGTATCGAACTTGGCAATCATTTCGTAAGCCTTGTCCTTCTTCATGCTGCCGTCAGCATTCCACTTGTCTTCGCCGTTCTCAACATAACCAAGGATGAAGATAAGCTCCTTGGTATCACCCGGATTAAGAGTGATATTTATGCTGTGTGAAGCAATCGGTGACCATCCGTCTGCCTTTGAGTTATTGGACTTGCCGTTGATAACTGCATCAGGATTCTGGAAACCGTTGTATAAGCCCATAAATGATTCACGATCACAATCATATCCGTCAATCTCTGAATTAACGGTATAGAATGCGAAGTGGTCGCGGCGCTCTTTGTATTCTGTCTTATGGAATAATGTTGATCCTTCAACTTCAACTTCACCGGTATTGAAGTTTCTCTGGAAGTTTGTTGAATCGTCTTCAGCATTCCATAAACACCATTCAAGGAATGAGAAAAGTGTAAATGTCTTCTTTGTAGTAGCTTCGTTTGTAAGAACTACCTTCTGAATCTCGCCCTGATAGTTCTGAGGTACGAAGAATGTAACCTCTGCTTTAAGTCCGTTACTCTTACCTGTAATAATGGTATATCCCATACCGTGACGGCACTGATAAAACTCGAGCTCTTTCTTTACAGGTGACCAGCCCGGTGACCAGATATTTCCGTCTTCATTTATGTAGAAATAACGTCCACCCATATCAACTGGTACATTGTTATAACGATATCTTGTGATTCTTCTAAGACGAGCATCTTTGTAGAAGTGGTAACCTCCTGCTGTATTAGAAATCAGAGAAAAGAAATCCTGTGTTCCGAGGTAGTTAATCCAAGGATAAGGAGTTCTTGGTGATGTGATGACGTATTCTTTGTTGGCGTCATCAAAGTAACCAAATTTCATGTAGTATACCTTCCTTTCATAAAACGCTACCCTCATTATATAATAAAAAGGCATAAAACACAATAAAAATTCTTGCAAATCAACCACAAAAAAATTCCCTGTTCATCGCAATATTACTGACAAGAGCGGTTATGTTGACAGATTAATTATTTCTTTATATTATGACGCAAAGCAAAACCCGGGGGATAGTTATATACGGTCTTCAATTTGCTAAATCAGAGCACTCGTTTTCTTGGAATTTGCACGAAACCAATAACTCGTTACACTCAAACAGATTGGTTTCTGAGCAAATTCCTTTAAAACTCGTTGCTGATTTAACGCAAATCGGACAATGATATAACTATCCCCCGGTTTTTTTTCGTCATATATATTGTATTTTACCTGTCAACATAACCGCTCTTATCAGTAGCTCAAAACAGCACAGTATGTGCTGTCTTGAGCTATCGGTGTTTAATGAGCTCATATATAACGGGAATAAAGTAGAAGACGGTCAGTAAATACATTAGCATTTTTTTCGTTAAATCAGCAATGAGATTTTTGAAAGATTCGCTCAGAAACCGAACTGTTTGAGCGTAGCGAGTTTTCGGTTTCGTGCGAAGATAAAAAAATCGAATGCGCTGATTTAGAAAATAATGTTTGTATTGCTGACCGTCTTCTACTTTGTCCCGTATATGAGCCCATCAAACACCGATTTAATTGCGATGGGCAGGAATTTATACTGTGTATATGTGTTCGGTGAGGGTTTTTGACTCGCCCGGTGCAAGTTCTTTGTATCCGGTTTCGTCGTCAGGTATAGGAAGATTAGGTGCATCTATTATCCAGGTACAAGGTTCCGGACAGAAGTAGCCTTTGTCACCGTGATCGTTCCAGATGACCCAGAATTTGAAATCTTTGCATACTTCGTAAATGATTTTTTTGTCGGTTTTAACGTCAGAAATAATAGCACCGTAGAAAGGCTTGCCGTCGTATGAGCCTTCCTCCGCAAAAAATACATCGTTGTCAATGTCATGAAGAACAGGTATTTGAGAACCTGTGATATATTGTTTGTCGTGGTTGTTAAACGGAAGAAACTCGCCTGTAGGAATGCAGGATTTGCTGAGTTCCCATTTATCTCCGACAGGAACATAAAGTCTCATATCAAGACCTTCGCCGGTTTCTCTGAAAGGTCCGTTTATGGTAGTATGGTTACAAACACCGAAAGGAAGCTGCTTTGTTGAAGTGTTTGTCATAGTGAATTCATATGAAAGACCGTTTTCCGATAAGGTAAAAGTAAACTCGGCTTTGAAGCTTACCGGAAATGTTTCAAAGAACTCATCTTTTTCATCATATATATATTCTGTTTTAGCAATTGCACCATCGTTTACAACTTCCGCACTTACTATACTGTGTTCACGTTTGTGAAGAAAACCATGTATGTGATTGCCGAGAGGATCATTTACAGGAAAATGATAAGTGGCATCGGATACTTTAAGTACACCGTTTGAAAGTCTGTTGTGCAGATAGAGAGTAGGTAAGCCGTAAACTTCCGGAGACTTTTTTAATTCTTCAACGGAAAGAGTCTTATCGTATCTGAATATTTCTATGTCGGCTTCCGTGTCCTGCATACGCAAAACATTGCTGCCCAAAAACGGAGCGATAGTCGCCTTGTATTTGCCTGCAGTAAGTTCAATTACTTTCTTTCCTTTGTAATCAGTAATTTCAGATGAATAACTCATAATACCAATCCTCCTTTGGAAAAGCACGCTACTCTTTGAAAATGCTTAACGATGTAGCATTTGTTGTTATAATTATTTCATAATTGTATACAATAATATCATATTGTTAAAAATGTGTAAACATATTTTACTTCAAATTGTGGACAAGAAAAATATGGTATGCTATAATTCATTAAGTTTTCAGACAATACGGATAAAAACGATATTATCAGTAAAGAATACGAGGAGAAAAAAATATGAAAAAGAAATTATTTATGGTTTTACTTTCGTTGACATTGGTATTTTCACTGGCAGCTTGCGGAGGTAAAGGAAACAAGTCAGACGAAGCCGGAAACACAGATGCAAACATAGATGTAAATACCTTGGCCGATGCCATTAAAAACGGCGGAGATTTCAAAGATAACCTTGCATCTGTCGATAAAAGCATAGGACTTACCAGAGTGTTAAGCAATGTGGATGAGTCAATGGTTGAGGAAGCCGCATTTTATACCAATTCAAGTTCAAGTGCAGAGGAAATAATTGTTATAAAGACCACTTCTGCCGATTATGTAAAGGTTATGACCGCAGCATTCGATGTAAGAATCAGCAATCAGAAGGTTGCCTGCAAAGATTATCTTCCTGATGAGCTTCCAAAGCTTGATAATGCGCTTAAATATACAAACGGCAAGTACGCGATTCTTGTTATTTCAAACGACAGTGCAAAAGCAAAAGAAATAATCGACGGATATTTCAAGTAAAATAAATAATAATAAGTAACAAAGGAAGAAAAACTGCGTATATTAAAGGTGTATTTATAATTTTTACACAGCCGTAACCCAAATATACAATGTGCTCACAACTGCAACTTTCTTTGTTAAAATACAGATACAACCGGCTGTTTGAAATATTAAAGGCTGTCACGAATTCGTGACAGCCTTTTCTTTTGTTTTAAACACCTTCCGCAAAACCGAATTTAATACTGATCGGATCTCTTAAGGACTGACCGCCCTTGGATTTTACTCTTGTTGTTATGTTTAAGAAATAGTGTCCCGTTGTTGCGTAAGGTTCCAACGGTTCTACCTCGATAACCTCATTTTTGACGTCGTATCTTATATAGGTCTGAAGCTTTTGATCCTGCGAATTTGTTACGTACATTGTGTCGGAATTCACTGTTTTGGGATCAAGCGGAATATTGAAGGTAACGCGCCAAACAAAGTTTCCTGTTTTGAATTTTAAATCCTGTTTAACCTTATTTGTAAGAAATGAAGGTACTTCATCGATATCAAGTAATTTCTTAGCCATAAGCCACCTCAAATTTATCTTTATTATATCTGTAATTTTATCACAAGAAACCCCAATATACAAGTGCCTGCAAAAATTTTGGATTCATGAATAAAATGTATTTTTTTGTAAATAATTAGCATATGAAAGGGACTTATATATTTGTTACGGAAATGTTACAAATATAACAAAGTTTATAAGTTGGGAGATGAAAAAATGATTAAGAAGAATTATTCATTAAAAAACTCCTACAACAGAAAAACAGCGTTATTTACGGTTATTATTGTGTTTATGGTTTTAATCGGAAATGCTTTTAATGGGAAAAAGAACATTATTTATTATGAGAATCAGCCGGTGGCCGCAATAAAGTCTAAGCCCGCTGAGGTATATGAACCTTTATTAACGGGAAAAACCACACAGTTTTATAAATATGTTAACCCTTATTATGAGGAATGCGAGTATGTTTATGATGATACCATGTACGAAGACGAAGTTAAGGTGACGCAGGAAGAGGCATCGGGTACGAGAGCTGTAACGGTTAAGGAGACATATTTTAACGGCAAAAAGCATGATATGGAAATCGTGGAAACGGAAATTATAACAAAAGCAGTACCGAGAGTGGTACATATCGGTACGATGAAAAGACCGGAGTATATATTGCCTGTTACCGACTATGTGTTTACATCCGGATTCGGAAAAAGGTGGGGTACCAATCATAACGGAATAGACCTCGCGGTTCCGACAGGGACAAGTGTAATGGCTGCAAAAGACGGTACGGTTATTCAGGCAGGTTGGAACGGCGGTTACGGCATAAGCGTTTATATAGATCACGGAAACGGTATCATTACAAGGTACGGACATATGAGTGAGACTCTTGTTTCGGTCGGACAAACCGTAAAGCAGGGAGATGTTATAGGTCTTTCGGGAAGTACGGGAGACAGCACCGGACCGCATGTTCATTTTGAAATAAGAGAAGACGGAACACCTGTTGATCCCGTAAAATATGTTAATTATCAGTAAACAGACGTTTAGAAAATCGCAAACGCAACCGATAATTATTTTGAGGAATTCCAATCGGGGGATTTCATACAGACGATAATTAATGTCAAATAATTAAAGGTTGGGTGTTATATGGGACAAATCATAGATAATCTTAACAATATCAATAAAATTATGCCGGACGAGACTGCCGGTATCTCAAACAAGCAATCACATCATAATAATTTATCCGTAAATCAGACTCAAAAGGATATGGACAGTTTGCTTGGATATAAGTTTACAAAAGAAAAAAAGGACAGCTATCTTGA
>JAFSZR010000027.1 GCA_017459135.1 Lachnospiraceae bacterium
TATCCTCCTTAGAGTATTACATAAATACTATTATAACATAAGATAATATGTAATACAAGGAGGATATAAAAAATCTCCATACCACAATATCTTGTATGGAGATAATGAGGGTGCTATTAAATTGATGCGTTTATCCTAATTTAGTAATAATCCCATCTTGACAAGGAACACTTTATGCCGTAAAATTTAACCAATATCGGGAAACCGATAGGGGCTGACTGCAAGGTCTTGGTCCACCGAAACGGCGTGGGGATCCCGCGCCACTTTTTTTACCCACGATCACAAAGGAGCTTACCTGCATTGGCCGAAAAGATACTTAGTTGTTTCATAGATGAAGCCGGTGATTTCGGAGAGTATGACCATCATTCTCCGTATTATATTGTATCGGTCGTTCTGCATGAGCAGGTAGAATCCATTCAGAATCAGCTTGATGGATTAGAGCGTTGCCTCAAGGATCTCGGTTACCCGAATCACGCACTCCATACCGGTCCTCTCATAAGACGGGAGCCGCCTTATGAAGAGCTATTCATGGAAGATCGCAAAAAACTCTTTAACCTATTATTTCGCTTTGCCCGTAAGCTTCCTATCCGTTTTATGACTGCCAAAGTAAAAAAATCCGAATGCAGTAACACAGACGAATTAGAGACCCGACTTACAAAAGCTATCACAAATGAAATCGAAAGGAACGAAGATTACTTTCGATCATTTGATAAAATAATCATTTATTACGACAGCGGGCAGAAACCTCTGAAGCGTATACTTAACATTATTTTCAGTAGTAAGTTCTCAGATATAGAAGTTCGTAAAGTGAAACCTGTAGATTATCGTCTGTTCCAAGTTGCGGATCTCGTATGCACGCTTGATCATATTCACTTCAAAATCGAACTTGGTTTATTCTCAAAAACCGAACGGGAATTCTTTTCTACCGCTCACGACTTTAAGCGGGATTATTGGCGCAAGATTGATAAACAGCGTATTTAGCAGGTAAACACTCTGACTATATCAGTCCCGACACCCTTACTGATTCTAAGGTTCTTCACCGTCACCTTCACAAGAATCGTGCAATCCGCATTACTAATTCAGCCGCTCACAGACTTATCTTGCTCTACAGCCAAGAGTAATAACATTTCCTTTTTAAGTACCCTTTTAAAGCTGTCCTGCCTGACTTAGTATTCTTTCTTTTTCATGATAGAACCGCTGATTCTAATGGAAATGAATGCTATAATCAACGCTACAGCACACAGCACTGATGCTACTACGACCGAGGGTATATTCCCAATTCGATTTAAGAAAGCATTTGCGTCCATCCCGGTATTCGGACCATTCGATCGACCAGGTTTGGTACCAGCCATGATGATCAGGGATGCGGCGACAAAGATGAAAATAAATATGATACGTCCTTTTTCCACGCCATATTTCAAGTCTATTGGAATGATAATACTGCAGATGATCAGGAATATTGGCAGGTAAAGCAAATACTCTCCCATAAGATCAAAGGGTTCAAAAGCTTCCTTCTTTATCATAATTACCGAAAACTGCATTACCACCGCAATGAGCCAACTTATCGTAACAATGATGAAAGAGAGAAGATATTTTGAACCTGCGTAATTTTTTCTGGCTCCCGGCATGGTCATGATAAAAGCCATTCCGTTATCGAAGGCGTCATAAGAGATCTGTTTTCCGGATTTTTGTCCAAAAACCGTATTTTTCCTGCACTTCTATTATACACCAGAGTGGCTACAAATTCAGTATTTCCAAGGCTTTTATGACATTTTTGCTATAGTTTGAGCAGACATTATTTAGAAGAATCAAAACAATGATTAAGATTTATAGAGCGGTTTACTCATTGTCAAAAATCTTCTCTCCATGTTCATAGTACATACCGTCCCACGCATATTTAAACCCTACCATTTCAGTAATCTGTCCCCTGTTATCGGTCGTAACATAGACCAGCCCCGGAGTAAAATAACCACCATGGGCCATATTGCCCCTTCCGCTGTATTCATAATTGACAGCCGAATAAGCATATTCAGCATCAGGTATACTGTACGCGAGAGCATTCTCATCTTCTCCGTCTATGGTAGCGATTGTCGGAGTAACCTCAACCCGTTGAAGTGTACAGCTGTTTCCAAATTCCTGCCATTTGATCGCATAGAACGATGTGTTTTTCATGCGTATCTCATCTTCAATCCCGACCGTCGAAGGAGTAGTAACCAAAGACTCATATTCACCGTCA
>JAFSZR010000028.1 GCA_017459135.1 Lachnospiraceae bacterium
CAAACACAGAAGAAAAGAAAGAAAAAATAATAGAAGAATTCGGTAAAATCGAGCACGGAAAGCTTGATGTCAGGGTTGTTCCGAATAAAGGAAGAGATGTGGGTCCGTTCCTTGTGGAGTTTCGCCCGTATCTTAAGGATTATGACTATGTATGTCATGTTCATGACAAAAAGGCGGGTCAGTCCAAGCCGGGTTCCATAGGACTTTCATTTGCATATAAATGTTTTGAAAATGTGTTAAAATCAAAAGAATATGTATTAAACGTACTTGATGTATTTAATAAAAACGAAAGAGCGGGACTTCTTTCTCCTCCACCACCAAACCATTCGGATTATTATTTTACGCTTGGACTTGAGTGGGGAAGCAATTATAAAAATACGGCAGAGCTTGCAAAGAAGCTCGGTATAAATGTATCCATAAAAGAAGATAAAGAACCGATTGCACCGCTTGGCTCGTTTTTCTGGGCAAGAGCGAAGGCTTTGGAACCGTTGTTTGCTTATGAGTGGACTTATGACGATTTTCCTGAGGAGCCTGTAGCCGATGACGGAACCATACTTCATGCCGTCGAAAGAATATATCCGTTTTCGACACAGAGTGCCGGACTGTATCCGGGATGGATATTGTCCGAAAGCGGAGCTGCAATTGAGGTAACGAATCTCAATCATATGCTTCACAGATTAAACGACATAATATTCTTTAAGGGTAACGATGCCGGAGGCTATGTAGAAGTATTAAACAAACTTGATAATGCATACGGATATGCCAATGCCGGAAGAAAGTCAGGCTTTGACGATAACGGTATGTCCACACTTTATATCGAAACTCAGACGGCAGGCTACAGTGAGGACGGAGCAAAGAAGACAAAACCTGTTAAGACGGGCGTAGAAGAGTCAAAGACGTATTCGTGGGAGTATGGCTTTGATGACTGCGAATGGATTAAGAGTATTAGATTTGATCCGTGCGAGAATGGAGATATATCTGTAAATAATTTCCGTTTTATCGTTGAGGATATAGGTGGAAGAATATTTGAGTACAGCCTTAATGATGCAACCGGCAACGGTATAAGACTTGATGGGGGTATGGTATTTCTTAAGGGCGATCCACAGATTATAATCAGATTAAAACATAAGTTAAGAGTAAAAAAAGTGAGCATTACTGCCTGTATAAAGGGTACCGGTGATGCGGATTTGGATGTGGTTATAAGCAGGGCAAATGCATTTGCTGAGGGTGGTAAACGAAGATAACCGACTCTTGAAGTGACATAGGAAAATGACATTGTAGGGAGTGTGATATATAATGTCAAAGAAAAACAGAATAATTAAACGCTATATATCATGGATACTTATATGGTTTTTAACCGTTACTACAGTTGTGACGGGAAATGAGATAACCGGATTTGCAAAGGAAACATCGGAGGAATATGCAAGCGACAAGGAGACAGCCGCTGAAGATAACCGTTCATCAGGTGATATGCTTATCGAAATCATAGAAATAGATGATGATTCCGATGATTATATAGAAGAGGATTATGATTCTTATGCTGCGGAGCTTGCTACGGACAGCGATGCCTGTACGGTGGAGGCATTTTCGGTCGGTGAGCCACTTACATATATAAGCAATAAGGATTTTTCGGTATATGGCAATACATATATAAGAAATTTTTTGAATGACAAAGAAAAGGCTTTCTATGATAAGCTGTATGTTCTTTGTGAAGAATATCTTACTACGACAAAAAATGCTGAAGTAAAACCATACAAAAGCGATGGCGTAGAAAAAACAAATTATTGTCTTACCCTAAAAGGTATCACTTTTGATGGGCTTACTTATGACAGGGCAGTTGATATTCTGGGAGTTTTTTCATATCAAAATCCGCAATTTTATTTTTTGAGTTATAGATGGTTGAAAAATTCAACAAAGATTTTTCCGGTATGCTATGAAGCATTTGAAGACGGAAATACAAGAGCTGCCGTTACCGAACAGTTATTTACCAGAGTTGATGGATGGGCTGATACGGTTAAGCATGAACAAAATGAATATGCCATGGAGAAGAAGGCGGAGGATACAATTTGCGCCAATACGGTATATTTAAATGATACCAATCAACCGTATGAAGAATTTGCAGATGAAGGCTGGAAAGGATACAGTCAGACGGCTTACAGCATGATAATGCTTGGAAAGACTGTGTGTGCTGGATATTCCAAAGCATTTCAGATGCTTATGAATTCGTGCGGAATACTTACCGTCGGAGTTACAAGCGAAAACCATGCATGGAACAAGGTCAGACTTGCCGGTATATGGTATAATGTCGATGTTACCTGGGATGATGGAAGTAGTGGAAACAGAATCACAAGTTCGGAAGAAAATTTTAATAAAACCGATACTCAATTTATAAATTCCGGTCATTATCAGGATAGCATAATGGACAGGGTTGCACCTTGGTGTGATAAAGAATTTAACAAAAACACCTATGATTCTGTTTATGAACATCCTGTAACTTCAATAAGCTTTGATTCACATGAAGATATAGTTTTACATCTGTTTGATTCTGAAGCAAATAATTATGAAGCTAATGCAGCAGTCACACCGGAAAATGCAAGTGATAAAAATTATCATATGTTTACGGATGATGAGTCGGTGGCATATGCATGGTTTAATAAGATTTACGGTATGAATCCGGGCACCACATATCTTAATGTTATAAGTGATGACGGACTGTTTGCCGACAGAAGAAAAGTAATTGTTTACGGTAAATACGGATTGCCTGATGCACCTGTTGCGGAAAGTGTTACAACAACCACAGTTACACTTTGCATCGAAGATGATTTATTTAATTATGAGTTTTCCAAGGACGGTAAAAACTGGCAGAGATCCAATGTGTTTACCGGTCTTACACCGAATACACAGTATACCTTCTATATGAGGGTTGCAGCACATGGTTATTATTTGGCAAGTGATGCAAGCGAAGGAACTGTTGTAACAACGCTAAAGGATGAACCGCAAAAGCCTGATACAACCGAGGAACCGAAAAATCCGACTTCGGATGCAAAGGTTACTTCTTCGAGCATATATGTTGTATCAACCTCTCCGAGTATTGTTGCAGGATGCGTAACCCAAAAATCCGACAGCAAGGCTGAACTTGAATACAGGTGGGTTGCCTGCAACGTAAACAGCCCGAATGACTGGTTTGAGGTAAGTCCGTGGAAAAAAGGAAGCGAATGGCTGAATTGGAAGCCTGAGACATTTGGCGGATATGTTTTGGTATGCTATACAAGAGTTGTTGGTAATGAAGAAGCATCAACGGTAAGTGCATCTGTGGGAGTAAATACCAATCCATACATAAAAGGTATTTGTCAGATGCCTTATGCAGACGGGCAGGGGCCGGGATATCTTATCGGAATAGAAACCTATGACAATCCGAATAATTCATATCGTTACGAGATGCTTATCCTTGATTGCACACTTTATGCACAGGGAAAGCCTGCATGGATATATTCAACAGGAAAATGCACTGTTCCGGGCAATTGTCTGTGGACAGTATGGAGACCTAAATACGGATATTATTGGACGTTGTTCAGGATATATGATAAGAACAATAAGCTGATAGACGAAGAGTGCTTCGGCTTTGAAAATATATATTAAGATAAAAAAGATAAA
>JAFSZR010000029.1 GCA_017459135.1 Lachnospiraceae bacterium
AAAGGCTTCTGTTCGTAAGAAACCTTAACCATATATACTTTACAATCAAGATCAAAATATGAACATGCCATTGAAAGAGCTGTTCCCCACTGACCTGCTCCGGTCTCTGTGGTAACACCCTTTAAGCCCTGCTTCTTTGCATAATAAGCCTGAGCTATTGCGGAATTAAGTTTATGGCTTCCGCTCGTATTGTTACCTTCGAACTTGTAATAAATCTTTGCCGGAGTCTGAAGTTTCTCTTCTAAACAATATGCTCTTACAAGCGGTGACGGACGATACATTTTATAAAAACTAAGTATCTCCTCGGGAATATCAAAATAAGGAGTTGTGTCATCAAGTTCCTGCTTAATAAGCTCATCGCAAAATACAGGAGCAAGTTCTTCAGCCGTCATAGGCTTATGAGTTCCCGGATTAAGAAGCGGTGCAGGCTTATTTACCATATCGGCTCTTAAGTTATACCACTGCTTAGGCATCTCCGATTCTTCAAGATAGATTTTGTAAGGGATTTCTTTTGTCATAGTTTGTTTTCCTTTCTTTTAACATCTTTTAAATATATAGTCATAACCGTAGTTTACACAGCGCTTACCCATTGTTCATACTGCGTATCTTTGTGATATGCCGCCTTCAAATAAGTATCGTGAATCACTCCTGTGATTTTTCCTTCGGAATCCGTTATTTCATAACCATCAACACTTATAACAGGTGTAATTTCCATAGCAGAGCCACACATAAAAATTTCATCTGCGGTATAAAGTTCCGTTCTGTCAACAGATCTTTCTTCCACTTTTATGCCTTTATCCTTTGCAATCGTAATAACAGAATCACGCGTTATGCTTTCAAGCACCGAATCGGTCAAAACCGGTGTAATCACAGTATCGTTTTTAATCATAAACAAACAGCTTCCCGGACCTTCAGACATTTTGTTGTTCTCATTCATAAAAAGGCAGGTATTATAACCGTTTCTTAAGGCCTCTCTCTGCCCCATTCTGCTGTTTATATAATTTGCTCCGCACTTTATTCTCGGTGAAAGTGTATTATCCGAAATTCTTCTCCATGATGAAACGCAAACCTTCAATCCTTTTTGTTTGTATTCAGAACTGTTAAGAGTTCTCGGTGTAGGCACAACAAACATTTCCGTAGGTCCTTCACTTCCCCACGAGCCGAAATCATCAATAAACAGAGTCTGTCTTACCGATAAATTCTCTTTAAACTCATTTGCATTAACCGCCTCTTCAAGAGCTTTTTTCATTTGTTCCTTTGTATAAGGACAGTCAATTTGCAAAAGTGTCGCAGACTTAATAAGCCGGTTGTAATGATCCTCAAGACGAAATGCATACATCTTTTGCTCCTTATCATTCCAATAGCAGGGAATGCCTTCGAAAACATTTAATCCAAACTGTGCCGTAGGTGAATATGCCATTATTTTTGCGTCCTTAATCGGAACCAGAGTCTTTTTAAACCATATTAATCTTTCTTCCATCGGATATTTCATTTTTTATACCATCCTTGTTTTTTATCAAAAGTTATATGTTGTGAATACATCTTCATATTTTTCGGCTCTTTTTATTAATTCTGTTTTTCCCGAGCTTATATCAAGCACAGGAACATTCGGGAAAATAAACGGAGGTTTCATCACTACGGAATATGAACCGCAACTGCCGAAAACCAGATAATCTCCCACTCCTATTTTACCGCTGTAATTTTTATATAAATAATCCGATTCTATACATGTATATCCGGCTATATCAGCCTTATCACAATCAACTTTTTCGCCCTCACAACTTACAACCCGCATAGGAGGATTAATCCCGGACATGCTTATATTTTTTTGAGAACCGTTTGTTGTAATAAATACTTTTCCTCTAATATCTTTTATAGTCTCAACCCTACATACATATCTCATGCAATTGGCCGCAACTGCAGTACCAGGCTCTATAATAAGCCACGGTTTTTCTTTTTTATCTTTGAAATACTCAGAAAAAACCGTTGCCGCACGCCAAGCATAATCATCAAAAGAAAACTTATCCAATTTCAATTGTTCTCTTAACGAATCAGGCATATCTCCCGAAATGCCGCCTCCAAGATCAAGGAATGAAGGCTTTATATCATACTCTGAAACAAGTTTATCATATACAGAAATCATCCCTTCCGCTTTTGCGCTCCAATATTTATAATTCCTGTTTGCAAAATGTGCCTGCAATGATTTAAGTTCAATATTATCGATTGAAGAAATCATTTCAAACACTTTATTGAACTCATCTTTTTCAACGTCCAGGCCGAATCTCGAGACCACGCCGTCACCTATGTCATAATTGCATCTTACACCAACATTTATTATATCATTTTTATGGTTCTTTGCAATTTCATAAACCGTCAAAAACTCAGAGTACGAATCAACATTTATTGTTCCGCCGGAAACCAAAAATCTTTCTGCTTCCTCCTTGGATTTAACCGGTCCGTTCCAAAATATACTTTCGGGCTTAACACCTATACGCTCAGCAATATTTAATTCCATACCGGAAACAACCTCGGCAAAGCCTCCTGTTTCATTTATGATTTTCCCGAGTTTCGGTATATAATTCGTTTTATAAGAATATGCCAGATTAGTTTTTTCATAAAATTGCTTAAACGAACTTAAAAGCTTTTCACAATTATTTTTAAAAACATCCGAATCCAGTATATAGAATGAATCACCATATTCTTTTGATATTTCTTTTATCATCTCAAACGACAATTCCATCATTTTTCTATCCTTCCAGGGCTTTTACAACCAAAGAATGATTATCCTCATAACCCTTCTTATCCAACTTTGATGCCCAAACTTCGGTTTTTCTTAAAAGCTTTATATTTTCGGTCAGTGTCTTTTCAATTAAGTCAATGTCCCCGAGCTTTTCCGCATTGCAAAAGGTTCTCGATAAAATAACGGCAGTTGAACCGAGTCTGTAATGCTCCGCTATAAGCTCCTCGGGAGACGGCGAAAGACCTAAACCGAATTGTCCTATTCCGCCGATACCGAAAGGTATTCCGACATTTTTTATCGCATCCGATAATCTATCCAAAAGCCCGTTTGCAAACGGTTCAAACATATCTTTAAATCCGTATGACAAACGCAAATCATTAAGTCCTATATGAATCTCATCAATGCCTTCAATTTCAAGTACGCTTTCCAATTTCTCCACAGCCTCTTTTGTTTCCAAAAGCAAAAGACTTCTGCATCTTCCGTTAAGATATGTTACAAAGTTAAAAACCTCTTCTTTAGTCTTCCAATACGGAAGCATAACAATATCCGCACCCGCATCGACTACTTCATCTATTTCTTTTTTACTGTTTTCGTTCCATGGATTAATACGTACAAGCAAGTCCGATTTTTCAAGCAGAGGAGCTATTCTTTTTATGTCCTCAACGGTATGTGCCGATTTTACCGTATTCAAATTCTTTTGTCTTTGTTCCTTACCCAAAACTTCAAGGTCAATCCAAATCCGATTAACTCCCGACCTTTCGGCGGCAAGGGCGACCCGGTCATTATTTGTAATATATAACAGTTTTAACATATTACCTTATCTCCCGTAGTTATTTGTTTTTGGAATACTTATCGACAAGTTTCAAATATTCATTCCAATTACCCATATCAACCCATGAGTTCTCCGAAACAGGAAATGCACCGACCTTCTCGTTATTATCTATCAATTTTTTAATCAAGTCCGTAATATCGGTAAATGTATTATCTTCCAGATACTTAAGAGCTTCAGCTTCAAGGATATACATTCCGGAATTAATCTGATATACATATTCAGGTTTTTCTTTGATACTTTTTATAACTCCGCCGACTTCGGTTTCAAGTGTACCGTATGGTATGCTCATCTTTTTTATAACAGAGACAACCGTAATCATATTGTTGTTTGTACGATGATACTCAACAAGGTCTTCAAGCTTTACATCAACAAGCGTATCACAGTTTATCACAAAGAAAGTCCCCTTAAGCTTGTCCTTTAACAAATACAAAGAACCTGCCGTTCCAAGCGGTTTATCCTCATGAATAAATTCAATATCGAAATCATTTTTATCCGAGAAATAGTCTTCAATCGCTTCTTTTTTGTAATTAACCGAAACATAAAATTTATCGCAGCCTACGCATTTAAATGAACTCATTATTTCTTCAATAACCGTTCTGTCGGATATAGGTATAAGAGGTTTCGGAATAATATTTGTAAGAGGCAAAAGTCGTGTACCTTTTCCTCCCGCCATAATGACTACCGGGCATTTTATCCGTTCATGAACCGGTTCGTTAGCCTCATCGAAAAGTTCATTCCATTCAATCACATCAACAAGTTTTTTATCCACATCTATTATCGGCATGGATTCAATACGTTCCTTGCGCATTTTCTCTTTAATTAAATCCATGTCGTCTCCGACAGATGCAACCGTAATATCGGGACGGACAAAATCCAAAACAGAAAGAGATAAATCTTTTTTTGCCAATAACGCTCTTTGTATATCACCTATACTTATTACGCCTTTAAAGAGGTTATCATCGCAAATAATCAAGAGCTTTCTGTCCGTGCTGTCCATAATATTAAGTGCTTCAATCAATGTTACTTTTCCGTTAATTATCTGGTTAGAATTAATCATATTTTTTTCTCCGAATGTATCACTGATACTCTACTACATTTTACCGTCAAGTGACCTGCCTGTTTCGATATGTTCAAAATTAGGCAAATAATCCTTTAAAATTTCAACTATTTTTTCTTTGTTTGTTTCCGTGGAAAACGCCTCATTTAATTCGTCAAACAATTTATCAATGCAACCTTTATCCGGTACACTCTTATCAACAATAACACCAAGTGCCTGAAATCTTTCCATATCAGCTTCTTCATTTTCGGTAACAAACTCTTCAAACGATTTTTCTCCGGAAGTATCCGAAACAGAAAAATGTACCGGATATTTTTTGCTTCCGTTCTTTAATTCATCCGTTTTTTCCAAAGCTTCCGCATCGGAATCACATTCTAAAACTTCGTAACCGAGTTCTTTTAAAAGGTCTCTTGCAATATCATCAAAAGTCATCATTTGTGCTTCTTCAAGCTTCGGAAAAAAGATATTTCGATTTTCTCCCAAAACACAGGCAAGCATACATATTTGTCCCGATTCCTCCGGTGATACAAAGAATCTTTTTACATCGGACGGTGCCGATAAAGGCTGAAGTTTTGAGATTCTTTCCAAAAAGCCCGCAGGAAGAGAGCCGTTTGAAAAAGCCACATTGGCAAAACGAGCAGTCTTAACAGGGAATTTATCCGAATACGAGAAAATAACATCTTCCATTATTCTCTTGCTCGCACCCATAATATTTACGGGATTGGCAGCCTTATCGGTTGAAACACAAAAGTATTCTTCCGGTGGATATTGCGAAAGCAAATCCAGTAAAAATTTTGCATTAAGTACATTATTCCTGAGAAGTGCTTCTATGCTGTATATATCCTTTTCGGATCTGACATGTTTATGCGCCGAAAAATTAGCGACTATATCAAATCCGCCTCTTTTTATAAACATTTTAATGAAGACGGGCGAAGCATAATCTATCGGATAAGGAATATAATCATCAGGAACAAACATTCCTTTGGTCGACCTTAAATCCCTTGTCAGTTCGGCAAGTGCGTTTTCGTTTACATCCGCCACTACAAGCGTAGCCGGTTTAAACGGAAGAATCGACTTGATAAAAGATGAACCGATCGAGCCGGCGCCTCCTATTACCAAAACAGACTTTCCTTCTATCTTATTTTTTATCACATCATAATTATTTTCTATGTCGCAAACAAATAATGACGTTTTACGTTTAATTACATGTTCACTTATAAAGCTGTTAATATTTAAGCTTCCGGTACTCATTTATAATTCCCACTTTCCTTAAGCCGATACACTACGTATTACCCAAAATAATATTTTATCGATGCAAGACATGTGATACATAACATTTTTTCGGTAGCATTTCCCGTAGTGTACATCTTTTTTATTTTATATCTGCATGTATCTGATATTATATCCGACAAAATCATATCGTTATAATAATCATCATACAGTTTTCTTAATCCTGCATTGTTTTCCCACCACAAGTCCGTCGGATTCATACCGGTCAAAACCTTATTGTCAATTCTAACATTTAATCCGAGTTTTTTTAATACAAGCTTTGGATTACGAATCGCAAGAATCGCTTTCTCTTTAAGCTCATTGGTTTTTTCGGTAATCTTCTTTCCTGTTTTTTCCCAAATATATTTTGCCGCACCCGGATATTTTTTTAATATCCACTTTTTATACAAATCATGTTTTTTTCTTAACGAAACAGGAATACTCATGCAATACTCGAGTAATTCTATATTCAAAAACGGTGATGCAACCTCCGTATAGTTTCTGGTATACAAATGCGAGCTTAAGCATCCCATAAATCCTCTGACAAACATCAAATAATCTTCTCTGTCATAAAATGCCGACATATCTGTTTGGGCAGGTTTAAACATCGTCGAGTAAAGTCCTCCCGGAGTCATATCATTTAACTCTTTTTCGGAAGACAAAAAACATCCGATTATAACATCACCTATTTGCCCTGTATGTATAAGTCCCGTATTACTTATATCCTCGGAATCCAGCATTTCCTTTTCCGCGCCTATACCGCCATATATAGCCAGGCCGTAATTCATGGAAATATATTCATCGATTTTAAACAAATGTTTAGCCGAATCAAGATGCCAAACAATATGTTTCAAGCCCAAATCGTTAGTAATCTGCTTTGCTATTTTTTCATCAAGGCTGTCCGACTGTGCAAATGTCATGCATACAACATCTTTGTACCCAAGCTCATTCGCTACCCAAAGATTCATTCTTGAATCAAGGCCACCGCTAAGCTGTGTCAGATGAGTATAATTATACTCCTTATCCTTTTCATATTCCAGCTTTACAGCTTCACGAAACAAATTATCCATCTCATCTATAATTTCCGCTTCGCTTTTCTTTGATAAATCATATTTTCCCGGTTTAATATCAAAATACTTTTTAATATCAAACGAACCGTCTTTATATACAAGATAATATCCCGGATAAAGCCTTTTTATTTCTTTTGAATATGTAAAATCCTGCGCCATATAACCGTATGAGCAAACGGAATTCAAAGCATTTTCATCAAAAGTAATACCGACATCATTTTGTTTCAACGTTTCAAGAATCCAGTCTATCTGCGAAGAGATAACAAAGTGCCCTTCAATAAACGAATAAAACAACATATTGTCACCGTAATGATTTGTATATACAATCCACTTTGATTCTTTTTTTATGTATAAGGCCCCGGAAAAACTTCCTCTGAATTTATCAAAAAAAGTTTCACCGACAGATTCGAACATTTTAATAATGAGCCCTGAAACGCAGTCTGTTCCGTATTCTTTGAAAAGATGTGCTTTGTTCAACAATACACCTTCAGAAACAATTATATAATCCTTTGTTTCTTCCAAACACTTATCGTTTACGAACTTATCCAAAGTACACCTTTTGATTTTTAAACCGTTCCAAACTTTTTCATCTAAAACGCATCTGTCTTTCTTTGCCGAATTAAGTTCTGCGGTTATT
>JAFSZR010000030.1 GCA_017459135.1 Lachnospiraceae bacterium
GCTGTTATAGAGTTTGCGATATTTATAAATATGGGTATTCCTGCATATACCGGAACTGTTCTTCCTTTCATAGCTTCCATCGTAATAGGAACCATACAGCTTGGTGCGACGGTTGATTATGCGATACTTATGACGAACAAATATAAGAGAGGAAGAAATCACGGACTTGATAAAAAGAACGCAATAATTGAGGGTATGCAGTCATCGGTACAGTCTATACTTGTAAGTGGTTTCAGTTTCTTTGCGGCTACATTCGGTGTAGGTATGTATTCAAATATAGATATGATAAGTGCTCTTTGTACACTTATGGCACGAGGCGCTCTTATCAGTATGGTAGTTGTTATACTTGTTCTTC
Organism: Lachnospiraceae bacterium; assembly: GCA_017459135.1. Classification (GTDB taxonomy): domain Bacteria; phylum Bacillota; class Clostridia; order Lachnospirales; family Lachnospiraceae; genus Coprococcus_C. The sequence continues at coordinate 356 of JAFSZR010000030.1, forward strand.
CATCAATGTTTATGATATTTGACAAGATAATCATTAACACAAGTGTGGGATTTAAAACCCGTAAGGATAAGAAACAGGCAAAGCAACAAGAGGAACAGTTACAGGGATAGTTATTTAGGGAAGGAATGATAGATATGGATATTAAGGATTATTTCAGAAAGAATAGAAAAAGTGTTATTAGCGGTGTTACTGCCGCAGCGATTGTTGCGGGTTCATGCTTTGCAGGTGCTTCATTAAGACCTATCGAAACATACAGCTATGAGCAGGAAGCAGTTCTTGCGGAAAATGAAGAAGCAGAGGGCGAGGAAGAGGTTTTAACTTCCGATACGGTTGCTGACGAGCTTTCAAGCAAATTCGGCGTAGAACAAAAGGAAGTAAATAAAGAGGAAACAGTATATGCTTTTGCCTCGGCAAACGGTACCGTGGAAAATGTAGTAGTAAGTGAGTGGCTCAAAAATCCGGAGGGAAAGAGTGAGCTTACAGACAAATCAAGCTTAAATGATATAGAAAATATTAAGGGTGATGAGGCATTCAGCCAAAACGGTGATGAGATTACATGGCAGGCAAACGGTAATGACATTTATTATCAGGGTACTACCGATCAGGAATTACCTGTAGGCGTAAAAGTTACTTACTACTTAGACGGTAAGGAAACCAAGCCTGAAGATATGGCAGGCGTAAGCGGAAATGTAAAGATTAGATTTGACTATACAAATAATACAGCCGTTGAAAAAGAGGTTAACGGTAAGAAAGAAAAAGTAAAGGTTCCGTTCGTTGCGATAACAGGACTTATTCTTAATGAGAATTGTGAAAACATTCAGGTTGAAAACGGAAAGACAATGCCTCAGGGTGACAGCACAATAGTAATGGGATACGGTGTTCCGGGTATGTCGGATTGTTTGGGACTTGAAGACGGAAGCATATCGGATGAAATAAGTCTTCCGGAATATTTCGAGGTAAGTGCGGACGTTACAGACTTCTCACTTGACATGACAATGACAGCTGTATTGTCAGCTTCCGAATTTTCACTTGACGGAGATATTGATTTATCAAAAGTTGATTTGTTGGTTGACAAGGTAGACGAATCCGGAAAGGCTTTGGTTGACGGATCGGCTAAGCTTGCAGACGGAACGACACTTCTTCTTTCCAAGATGGGAGATTTTACAACCGGTGCCAAGCAGCTTGCAACCGGAGCTGATCAGGTAGCGACCGGAGCAAATCAGGTTGCAACCGGAGCAAATCAGTTGGCAACGGGAGCAGGTCAGCTTAAAGACGGAATAGACACTCTCGTATCAAGCTCAGATTCACTTGCAACAGGTGTTACGACAATCAATCAGAGTGCAGCAAGCATAAGCCAGGGTGTTACAGCTCTTGATTCAGGGCTTAATACACCTATGACCGATGAGCAGAAACAGGCAGTTTCGGATCAGGCATCGGCATCAGCGGTTCAGGCAGTAAATGCACAGTTCGCGGCAGGTACGGAAACTTATAATTATATATATAATACTGCAGTAACAAACTTTAAGGGTGCTATAACCGATCCGACCACCGTTAATAATACAAGTGCTGCGGTTGCAAGCGGATTAAGTCAGGATGCACAACTTAAAGGAGCATTGTTCTACGGAATAGCTTACAGTGCATATTCTACAAGTGAAGCAGCGGCAAATAGTATTCCTTTTGAAACTTATATAGCGGATCAAAATGTCCAGGCGGCAATAAATCAACAGGTTACAGCAACAATAAATACGCTTGCCGGTAATGTAACAGCTCAGATAACAAACGGAATAGCAAATCAGGGTGCCGATGCAATCGGTCAGAGTGTCGTAAATGCATGTCAGACATCTGCAGCACAGGCAGCAGGAGCAGCCGCAGGAGCTGCAGCAGTAGCAGGTGCTGAAGGAACAAAGCAGCAGATAGCAGCACAGATAGAAGCAGTGGGAGAAAGCGGTTACAGTCTTGTAACGGGAACTCAGGCACTTGCTGCGGGAACACAGACATTAAATGATAAAATACCTTCACTTACTGCAGGTATCGGACAGCTTTCAAACGGAGCCGATCAGATTGCAACAGGTTCAAGCCAGCTTGCAACGGGTTCATCTCAGCTTGCAACAGGAACTACACAGCTTAAGGATGGAAGCAGTAAGCTTGCAGCAGGAAGTGAGCAGATTAAAGATGGTGTAAAGCAATTATCTGATGGTGCAAATGAATTAAGCAGTGGTATGAATCAGTTTTACAACCTCGCAATTAAGAAGATTGTGGAAGCATACAACGGAGATATCAAGGATATAGCACAGAAACTCGATGCGGTTCTTGAAGCTTCTACTGAGTATCAGACATTTGCCGGAATAAATGACGGAGATGCAGGTTCCACAAAATTCATTATTAAAACAAACGGCATATCAGAATAAAATTCTTTCCCAGAAGGGTGTGCGCATGCAATCGGCATGCGGCACCCTTCATTTTTTTGCATTTTAATATATTAAATTGTTTTAATTAATACTTAGCAAAAAAATAAGTATGATAAACAATTGACTTGTAGAATTGTAGAATGTATAATTGTAGAAACTATAAATATAAAAGATACGACAGGAGAAGAAACAATGAGATGACATATAGTTTATCAGGGGGGAACAGATGATAAAAGAAAATAATGCTATAATTGGAAAACATATAACTATCAAAGCTTTAATGGTTTTGGTTTTAGTTTATATGTTTTTTTGTTGTTTAAATATAAATAACATCAGAACAATTGCAAAAGAATCACAGGAAGAAAAAACATATGAATATGATGAGTCAGGCAGACTGATAAAAGTTATTTATTCTGACGGAAGTTATGTGATTTACACATATGATAAAAATGGAAATATAACGGGCACGGAGTACAAGCAGGCAAATGATTTTCAAGGCGATGATACAGGTAATTCAGATAATACTAATCCTGATAATACAAATCCTGCAAATTATAATCAAAATGATATAACTAACACAGAAGGTCAAAATAATAACACAGATGCTGATTCTGAAAGTAATTTAGAAAATAATTCTAATTCAAATAATAATCAAGGCAGTAACTCTGATACTGCTTCTAACGATAGTACATCTCAAAAATCAGACACAGCTTCCAACGTAAAGACAGATAATAATATAAATAACAACTCGGATAATTATAACAATGATTTGTCTGATAAGCAAAACGATGAAGAAACAAATCAGGATAATAACGATAGCCGGGACAATAAAAAAAGCAATAGAAATAACAGTCATTTAAAAAGAATTATAAAGAAAATAATATCAATAGCTTTTGTTTTAATAGCTATTGCATCGGGTATAGGGATAACATTATTTGTTTTGTATAAAAAGAAGGATAAAGATTCCGAGGAGGAAAAGTAATATGAAGTATATAAAGAAATATAGAAAAATAATAGCATTATTGTTGGTATTTGTTTTTGTAACAAATGATATGCATATTGCTTTAGCTGGAAATGTAAATTTTATAAATGATGAGAATATCAAGACTATTGAGAATATAGATATCGATTCTGATATTGAAGATAGTGATATTGAAAATACTGAATCAGAGGAAGACGACTCGGCTGCATTAGAGCTTGAAGAAAGTGAAATGCCGCTTACAACACCATTATATGAAGATATGGAGATTGACGGAAATATTACGCTTGATGAAGATATGGTAATAAATAACCTTATTCTTAATGAAAAAGCTGTACTAAATCTAAACGGATACGTTCTTACGGTTATGGGAAATGCGGAATTAAACGGAGGAACTTTAGAGTTTAATAACGGAATATTAACATGTGAAAATGATGTTGATATTGACAGAAAAGTAACCGTTAAGATGGATAAAATTAATGACAGGCTTGTTGTTAAAGGAAACTTACATGTTTATGGAATGAGCGCTTCGTCAGGAACGGTTTCCTTATATGGTGATTTTATAGCTGACTCAACTGTAAGGCTGAGTGATAATAATAAATTTGTGTTTGAAGGAAATGAAAAGCAGACAATTAGTATAAATACCGAAAGTAATTTTAATATACTTGAATTAAAAAACTTTAGTGAGGAAGGTATATTTATTGATTATGCGCTAAAGTATAATCAACTTATAGATAACAACTGTATAGTTACGTACAATGATTTAGATGGTGCACGAGGTTTTAAACTCGAAGAAGATACACAGATTGATGGCATGTTTTATCTTACCATAGATAAGCTTGACTTAAATGGATATACACTGACTGTTAACGGTGATTTTATTCAGGCTGGTGGAGAAGTTGATTTAAATAACGGAACGCTCATAGTAAAAGGTGACTATGTTGTCGCAAGGCTTGTAAAAGACGAAATAAATGAAGACGGTGAAACAACATATAATTATGAAGCAGGAAACGGTACTCTTACAATGGATGATGCTAATGATTACCTGTTGGTAGAGGGCTCATATGTAAATAACAAAAACAATAACCGCAATGTCACTCTTACGGAAGGAGTAATGGAAGTAAAGGGTGATTTTAATGCAAAATATCTTTGTGCGTCAGGAAATCACACGCTCACTTTTTCAGGAGAAGAAAAGCAAAATATAGATATGAACTATACAAGTTTTTCATCATACAACCACTATATTAAGAATCTTAATTTTCAAAATACTTCTGATGAAGGCATAATATTATCAAAGGATTTGAATGTATGCGGATGCATAAGACAAAATAATACTAAAGTTGACGGCAGGTTAGTTATATATTCAAGTGTAACTTTTCCGGAAAACCGGTATACGGGTGATTTGTACATATATAACTTAAATTGTACTGCGCCTATGACAGTTTACGGAGATGTAGAAATAGATTCCATGACTGTAAATAATGGTATGGATATATATGGTGATGTTACGGTAAAATCGTTAGCATTATATGATGATGTTAATATATACGGTAACATATCCGGTGGAACGGTAAGCCTAAGAGGAAGCAATATATATGTAAAAGGGGACTCTTTGAATACATATTATTCTGATTATACAAATACTGAAAATACAGTAATGATTGACGGAAACGTGTCTTTAAATGGAAGCAGCCTTGATGATAGCGAATTAACGGTAAAAAAAGATATAAGTACATCTAAAGAAACAGATATAAAAAAGCTTGTTCTTTGCGGAGATGAAAAACAGAAGATAAGTAATGCTTATTATTTTAACTTAGGAACGCTTGTGCTTGAAAATTACAGCGAGGAAGGTATACATGCAGATAATATCATACATGCAGAAGAAATTATATCAAATGAATTATCCATAACATATGATAATTTTGATGATGCAATAAGCGGTTGGACACTTGAAAAGGATGAGGTTTATGACGGTGATTTGGTAATGATTGGTGGTGAGCTTAACCTTAACGGA